>JARRMH010000176.1:0-5397 GCA_037386205.1 Woeseiaceae bacterium
GCCGCTGTTTTTGCCGGTCAGACTGTCCACCGCCTTGGGCCGTAGATAACTTCGCTTCCGTCGGAGGCGTCGACGTAGCGAACGTTGAGCAGCCGAACCCTGAAACTGAAGTCGGTCAGCAGGTTGAGGATCCGGTAGGCCAGATACTCCTTGTAAACCGATTGCGCGTACTTTTTCGATCCGTTGCGACAATGCGTGACCAGCTTGAGCTTGTCGGAGTTGGCAAACAGCGTCGTGTTGGACTTGCGAAAGTCGAGTCGCAGCGGTGCGAACGAGCAGATTTCCTTCTGGCGCCTGAATTTGCCGCGCGCGCGTACCTCGATATCGAGGCTGACTTCCTCACCGGTCACGGGGTCGACGTAGACCAGCGTGCCCGGCATTTCCTCCTCGAGCGAGCGCGTATGCATGATGTTATCGAACGGCGCCGTGATCGTAACGTCGAGAACCCCGTTGTCCTCGAACAGCGGTACTGCGGTGTCAGAATCCTTGGTGTCTGCGGCAAGCGAGGCTGGCGCGGCAAGGGCGAACAACAACACCAATAACGGTCGAATCATTGTGGATCTGTCTCTCATGCCGGTGGTCAAAGTCTAACATAGCCACTAAACTGGGCGGTCTGCGCAAAACAGAGAAAACATCGGTGTCGCGAAGAATCACAGCTCTGCTTTTTTGCCTGGCCCTGTCCGCCGCTGCGCCGCTACAGGCCAGTGACTGGCGTGTCGAGAACGCTGATCGCGTTGTCGCCCTGTCCGATGTTCACGGCGCGTTCGATGCGATGGTCGAGACGCTGCAGAACGTCGACATAATCGATCAGGATCTTGCGTGGACCGGAGGCACGTCGCGCCTCGTCATCGTCGGCGACATTCTCGACCGTGGGCCGCGGTCGCGCGACGTCATGGACTTGCTGATGCGCCTCGAGTCAGAAGCGCAGGCGGCCGGCGGCTATGTTCACGTGCTGATCGGCAACCATGAGTCGATGAACATGATCGGCGATATGCGCTATGTCAGCAAGGAGGAGTACCAAGCGTTCGCGGATGACGAAACGCCCGAGCAGCGAGATCGCTGGTTTCGTGCCTGGATGGGACGCCAGCCCCTGTCCGGCAACGAAGAACGACTGCGGCAACGCTTCGACAGCGAGTTTCCGGCCGGTTTCTTTGCCCTGCGCAAGGCGCTCGGACCGAACGGAAAGTATGGCCAGTGGCTGTTGCAGAAACCGATCATTGCCGTGATCAACGGCACCGCGTTCGTGCACGGTGGCCTGTCGCCGCTCGTCGCCGAATACGGGCTTGACGGGGTCAATACCTCCCTGCAGTCGGAGCTCGCAGCCTATGTGAAAGCCGTGCATCGATTGATGGATGAGGAAATCCTGCTGCCCACGGACGGCCAGTTCGACTATATCGAAATCGTCAAGAAGTATTCGCCAGGAGGCAGTGAACCGCCCGACGTGATAGCCGCACTGGAAACCGTTCGCGGACTCGACGACGCGAGCCTGATATCGTCGGACGGCCCACTCTGGTATCGCTCCAATGTATCCTGCAGCGGGGTGATCGAAGAACATCGCCTCGACGATGTACTTGACGCGATCGGCGCGAAGCGGGTTGTCGTCGGGCATACGCCGACGCCGGGGCGCAAGGTATTGCAGCGCTTCGGCGGGCGGCTTATCGAAGTCGATACGGGCATGCTGCATTTCTACTACAAGGGCATGGGCAGCGCCCTCGTCGTGTCCGGCGACAATACGCTTGTCTACGGCCAGGCCGGAGGCGACCCTTACAGCCCGATCCCGCACCCGCGCAGCGTCGGCATTCGACCGCACGGCATGTCCGCAAAAGACCTGGAAGACTTGTTGCGTACCGGTAGAGTCGTTGCGCAGCGGGAAGATCCGGACACGGGCAGGACAATCGTTGACATCAGCGATGACGAAAACCAGGTCGCGGCGATTTTCAGTAAACGCCAGGGGCGCGGGTTCTATCCCGATGTCGCCGCGTATCGACTGGACCGGCTGCTCGCCCTCGACATGGTGCCTGTCAGCGTCAAGCGCGAGGTCGATGGCGAGGACGGTTCGGTCCAGTTTCTTCCCTCCAAGACCATGGACGAAGAGCAACGCGCGGAAGAGAATCGGGGTTATCGCGCGACCTGTCCACTCGGCGATCAGTTGATGGCCATGTATGTTTTCGACGTGCTGATCTTCAATGAAGGTCGTACACGTGATCGCATGCTGTACGACCTGCGGGACTGGGGCCTGATGCTTATGGATCACGAGGACGCGTTCACGACGAACAAAGGCAGGCCGCGGCATCTCGCGAATGTGCCGCTCGAGTTCAGCGAGGGGTGGCAATCCGCGCTTGCGTCTCTCACCGACGAGGTTCTCGCCGCAGAACTGGACGACGTTCTGGGCAGCAAACGCGTTCGTGCCCTGGCGAGACGGCGCGATGAAATTCTGGCGGAAGCAGGGAACCGGTAAACGTCGCCGGACCCTGCCCCGGACACGGGTTCACTGAGGGGAACGATGGGGCGGCTGACAACGCACATACTGGACACCGCACACGGCGAGCCGGCAGCGAAGGTCGCGGTCAGGCTGTTCCGGTCGGCCGGGTCGCGTGAGTTTGTCGCCGGTGCGACGACCAACGATGACGGGCGCACGCCTGAGCCGCTGCTGCAGGGCGGCGACATGGTCAGCGGCGTCTACGAGCTCGAGTTCGATATCGGCGATTACTTTCGATCCCGCGGTGTACAACTCGCCGACCCTGCCTTTCTCGACACGGTCATCATCCGGTTCGCCGTCAGCGCAGAGCAGAATTACCATGTGCCGCTGCTCGTCTCTCCGTGGTCCTATTCGACCTACAGGGGCAGTTAGCGCGTATGCCGGCGCCAACGATCCGTTTTGTGCTGAACGGCCGCATCGTGGAAACGGCGGTGACGGATCCGACGCGGACCGTACTGCAGTTCCTGCGCGAGGACCTGCGGTTGACCGGCACCAAGGAGGGTTGTGCTGAAGGGGACTGCGGTGCCTGCACGGTCGTCATCGCCGAAGTCGATCGCAGCGGCAGCGGCGCCAACTTTCGCAGCATCAATTCGTGTATCCAGTTCCTGCCGACGATCGATGGCAAGGAGTTGATAACGGTCGAGGGTCTGCGTGGCAAGGATGGCAGCCTGCACCCCGTGCAACAGGCCATGGTCGACAATCACGGCTCCCAGTGCGGGTTTTGTACGCCCGGGTTTGTGATGTCGCTGTTCGCCCTGTACCACGAGAATCGAACCCCCGGCCGGCGGGAGATCGACGATGCGCTGGCAGGCAACCTCTGCCGCTGCACGGGGTATCGGCCGATCATCGCCGCCGCGCGGTCGATGCACGGCTATGATGGCGGCGATACGGCATCGGTACACCCGGATCTGCTGCGCGATGTTGCGCGTGACGGCGACCTCGCGATCGAACTCGACGGACGCCGCTACTTCGCGCCTGCGGATATGCGCTCGTTCGCCCGGCACTGTGAGCAGTATCCGGACGCGACGATTCTTGCCGGCGGCACCGATGTCGGCCTCTGGGTGACCAAGCAGTATCGCCGGCTCGATACGATCATCTATGCGGGGCGCGTTCCAGAGATGCTGGAAATCATCAAGACCGATACGCATCTCGATATCGGCGGCGCGGTCTCGCTGACGAAAGCCTTGCCGGCCATTGTCGAACAATACCCGGGTCTCGACGAACTCCGACGCCGTTTCGCGTCACCACCGATACGCAATGCCGGGACGCTGGGCGGGAATATCGCCAACGGCTCGCCGATCGGCGATACGATGCCGGCACTCATGGTCCTCGGCGCGAGCCTCCTGCTGCGCAAGGGAGAGAATGAGCGCGAAATCGACCTCTCGTCCTTCTATCACGACTACCAGGTCAACGATCTGCAGCCCGGAGAATTTATCGCGCGCATCAGAATTCCGCTGGTCGAAAAGGCTGTCATTGTCGGCAGCCACAAGTGGTCCAAGCGCTTCGACCAGGACATCTCGGCCGTCTGTACGGCCTACCGACTGGAGCGCCGCGGCGACGAGGTCACGAATTTTCGCATGGCATGCGGCGGGCTGGCCCCGACGGTGAAACGCGCCTCGCACTGTGAGAAAGCCCTTTTCGGCGCAGCCTGGTCCGAGGCGGCAATCGAGGACGCCTGTGACGCGCTCGCGCAGGATTTCGAGCCGATCAGCGACATGCGTGCGTCAGCCGACATGCGCCTCCTCGCTGCGCAGAATTTGCTGCGACGCTTCTACCTCGAAACGACGGGCGAAGCCCCGGCAACGGTATACAACTATGGTCGGTAAGGCCGTCGGACAGGCGCTGCCACACGACAGTGCGCATCTCCACGTGGCGGGCACGGCCGCTTACACGGACGACCTGCCCGAGCCGCGGGATTTGCTGCATCTTGCCGTCGGCATGAGCCGGGTCGCGCATGCGCGGTTGTCGACTGTCGATCTCGCCCCGGTGCTCGCGGCTGACGGTGTCGTGGAGGTCTGCGTGGCAGCCGATATCGTCGGCGACAACAATTTCGGGTCGATCGTCCGGGACGATCCCGTGTTTGCCGACGGCCTCGTGCAATACGTCGGCCAACCGGTGTTTGCCGTCGCGGCCCGTTCGGTCGATGCCGCGCGCAGGGCGGCACGGCAGGCCCGGATCGATTACGACGAACACGAGGCCATACTCGATCCGCTGACGGCGGTCAGGGAACAGTCTTTCGTGCTGCCGACCGAGACGCTCGAGCGCGGCGCGCCTGCAGCTGCCCTCGAGCGAGCTCCGCATCGATTGCGGCGCCGCTTGTCGGTGGGCGGCCAGGACCAGTTCTACCTCGAAGGACACGTCGCGATGGCGCTGCCGCAGGAGGACGGCGGCATGCTTGTTTACAGCTCTACGCAGCATCCCGACGAAGTGCAGCGCATGATCGCGCATGCGACGAGGCGCGAGGCCAAGGACATCGTCGTGACGTGCCGGCGAATGGGCGGTGCGTTTGGCGGCAAGGAGAGCCAGGCGGCGCTGATTGCCGTGATCGCCGCGGTGGCCGCCGACAAGACCGGCCGGCCGTGCAAACTGCGGCTCGATCGCGATGACGACATGATCATGACGGGCAAACGTCACGACTTCGTCATCGACTATGACGTCGGCTTCGACGACGACGGTCGAATCCTCGGCATCGACTTCGAGTTTGCGTCCCGTTGCGGTATGTCCGCCGACCTGTCCGGGCCTGTCAACGACCGCACGATGTTCCATTGCGACAACGCCTATTTTCTCGAAAACGTGCGCATCGTCTCCCACCGATGCAGGACGCATACGGTATCCAACACCGCGTTTCGCGGCTTCGGTGGCCCGCAGGGCATGTTCGCCATCGAATACGTCATCGACGACATCGCGAGAACGCTCGC
>JARRMH010000177.1:0-5366 GCA_037386205.1 Woeseiaceae bacterium
CGCGACGGCATCGACCAGGTCGTGTTCTACCACGACGGACTCGGCACGCGCGGCCCGATGGACAAGGTCACGGGCGGCGCGTTCGGCACGGGCATCGAGGACAACATCCGCAACCTGTATCGCAACATCGTCTACAACTTCGAACCCGGGGATGAGCTCTACTTCTTTGGTTTCAGCCGCGGCGCATTCACGGTCCGCACGCTGGCCGGTTTCATGAACCTCGTCGGTCTCGTAGAGAAGGACGATGATTACTACGTTCCGGAAATCTACGAATGCTATGAAAAGAACAAGCGTCCGGGGTCCAAAGAGTGGGAGCGCGCGTTCCACAACATCGAAGGCACGCGCCCCTGCCCGCCGATCCGCTTCATCGGCGTCTGGGATACCGTCGGGGCGCTCGGCGCACCCGGACTCATCGGTAAGATTGCCGGCGCGTTCAATGGCAACAAGTACGCTTATCACGACATCGGACTGAACGACCACATCCAAAACGCCTACCACGCGCTGGCGCTCGACGAGCAGCGCAAGCCCTTCGCCCCGAGCCACTGGACAAAGCCCGACGGCTGGTCAGGCGAACTCCAGCAAGCGTGGTTTCCCGGCGTGCACTCGAATGTCGGCGGCGGCTACAAGCCCGACGGTCTCGCCAACGAGGCGTTGCACTGGATCCTCGGCCACGCAGCGTCCCTGGGGCTCGATATCGACTGGGCCTATCTCGATCATTTCGAACCGCATTACGACTCCGTCCTGCATGATTCCATGAGTTTGAAATACCGGGCATTGGGCCCGTTTCTGAGGCCGGTCGGGGAATGGAAGGACAGCGGTGAATGCATCCACGAATCGGCGGTAAAGCGCCAGCAGGCCGCGTCGACGGGCTATGCGCCGAAGAACCTGACGGGCGCCGGCGGTGCGTTGCCGATCGTTACTACACCGCCGCACGTGTGACACTGAACGCTCGGGCTCCCCTGGGTGCTCGGGTGAGTATGCGGGAATCCGGTCGGTCATGTGCGTGCGTCAACCTGCGAAGCTCCTGGCGACGCAAGTTGAATTGCCCGGTCTCGGGCCTTTCGAGCTTAAACGAGCACCGCCGTTCCAGGCGTCCCATCCCTGCGCACGACGGACAGCATCAACCCGGGCTCCGCCTCTTCTCCCGCGGCGCTACCGGCCAACGCGATCAGAGCGCCGACAAAGGCGACGGTGCGTGGGTGTGCTTCCTCGTCGATCAGGAAGAGAAACTTGCTCTTAACCCGCAACCAACGTCGAATCTGTCGATTGAGCCGCTTCTGGGCGTCCAGGTAATCGCTTTCCGTCCAACCCTGGGAGCCATCGATCGACGGTTCCGCCAGGTAAATATCCCCCATGGTGTCGACAAAGTTCACAAAGGCCATGCACAGACCGTGAATACGCTGGGCGCTCTGCAATTCCCTGATACGCTGCTTATGGAATGTGGGCGAGAGATCTCGATCACCGAGCAGCCGTTGGTGAAGTGTGGGTGTGTAGTCATAAAACACGTCTACCAGCCGAACTGACTCCCCCTGGCGTTCCTGTTGCTCGAGTACCGCTATGGCGATTTCGACGACCTCTTGCTTTCCGTAGGCACCTCCCTCGACGAGTTCCCGCAATGCGATGCCGAAAATTTCCCTGCGAGCTACGCCATTCAGGTCATCGTTCCTCCGATCGCCCAGGCGCAGGAGGCGCACCGACGCATTGTGTCCCAGTCTGAGCCCGAGGTTGATATCGGCCTTGATGAACTGTTCACCGTCCCCGAACCACCCTCGTACGACTCCGGCAGCCCGCTGGCTCGTGCCGCTGGGCAGTAACGCAGCAGCCTCGAAGCCCTGGAGGAATGCGATAACTTCATCGATCCTGAGGCGCTCGTCCATATGCACCAGGTCGAGATCGATGTTGAGGTTTCGGGTCGCCTTGGCGGCGGTCAGTTCGAAGGCGTCGACGAAGCGGATTTCCCGGTCCTCCTTCGGTGTGTTCCGCCGCTTCAACCACGCGCCGTTGCTGACGACCGAGACGCGGCCGGAGCCGTCAGCCAGAACCCGCGCCTCGGCCTCGAAAATCGACAGCGTTCCAAACTCAAAGCCGAGAAACACCACCTCGAAGCCAAGCCGCTGCCGCAGGCGCTCAAAGCGAGTCAGCGTCATGTTCTCCTGGTCGAAGGAGATCCCGGCAGGTGTGGCTCTCAGCAAATCCAGTACGCCGCTGAGGTCGCCGCGCACCAATGTCGCGTAGGCCTCCCTGGTGTTCGGCGTATCTGCAGAAATGTGCATGGCCACCTCCAGACTGCGACCACTGCTGAAGGTGAACTCCCGGGCCAGCCTGGCGGTGATCTTGGTGCGAGCCGCATCTTCCGTCGCTGCGATGAGCCGTTTCAGCAAATTCTCGTACTTGCCGATGATCTCGCGCACACCCTGCACGGCCCGATCCGCTTTGGAAGCCGCGGCGGATACCTGGACGCCGGCCTTGCCAAGCAACCGGTCGAGGTCGTCGAGTTGCTGATTCGTCAGGCCTTTGACCTTCGTGGTCAAGTCATCCTGCAAGCCCGCGATAAGTTCCGTCAGCGCTGACTGCAGTCGATCGGTGGCATCGCCTGCCTCGATACCGAGCCTAGCAGCAAGCGCATGTGTGGCTTCGTTGGCGACACGTTGCGGGTGCGTCGTCACTACACCGCCCAGCCCGTCGATAACTGCAGCAACTTCTCTTCCCAGAATACCGCGCAACTGCGCTTTCGTGGGCTTGCGGCTGAGCCCAAGCGCGAGTTGCACTGCTGTCTTGAGTGACGCCTGCACCTCCTGGTTGCTGATCACCTCGCCCATCTTGTCCGTCAACAGCCTGCCCAGGTGGTCTTGAAGGTAGGTGCCGGGCGTCAGGTAATCGGCGTAACGCGAAAGTACATCGTCGAAGGCGCCCTGGTGGCGTTTCAGGATCTGGCGGAGTCGGTTGGCGAGCCCTTCGAGATCCACGTCGATACCGAGGCCGGCGCTGACGTCTCTCTCACGCGTGTCGTTTCGCACCAGATGCGCTTCGAGCACATGGCCAGCGCCGCCGCCTTGACCCATAGGCTTCAGCACCAGCTGGTATTCACCCTCGCGCTTTACTTTGACGCCTACAGTCAACCCGACTTCCGCGGCCGCCAGTTCACTGGAAATCGTGAATCCTTCTGCGATACCCAACTCGATGTCGACACATGTGGATCCGTCGACATCGACGATGAGACCCTGCAGGTCGGTTTGCGTGAACGCACGCCACACGTCGTCGAGGGAGAACGGGTTGCAGAGGCCGGGCAGACGGGCTGCCACGGCGGCACCGTAAAGCACTTCGGGCTCGGCGGGCCTGAAGAAATAGTTCAGTGCTGTCGAAGCCTGGTTCTTGACCCCCAACCTGAGTGAACCGGCATTCAGTGGCAGAGCGGCGTCGGCGTTGACTTTTAGAATGCCACCCAGACCCATCCTCAACAGAGGAGGCGCGACGGAATCCTCGGCTCGCGGCCAGCGGTCCCCGGCCTCGAATACCAGCCCGGCGCCGAGGCCGAGATCAAAACCGTAGGGAATGTCTCCGGGGATTCTGGCCGCCTGGGCCAGATCGAGTAATTGCCAGGCGACCAAGCCGGTATCGGCGCCTGGATTCTCCTCGGTGAGGCGGGAGACAGGCTCGATTAGCTTGCGGTATTTCTCCGGAATTCGGCCGATCCTCGAAGAGATCGTCTCCACGACCTGTTGCACCTCGGTGGCATTCAGACCGATGCCGGCGAGTGCGGTGAGGAAGGCCTGGTCCTCCTCTATCGCGTTGATGAATTGAAAGACGTCGGAGATGGCGAGATCCGCCAGCTCGCTGCGATGCGTCTGCCAGGTTTGCGCTATTACCGAGATGGAGCGGATCACCTCGATGTCTTCGGAAAAATCGAGCATCCGTCCGTCGATATTCAATATGTTGGCTAGCTGTCCCACTACATTCACCCCCCGTCGAAAGAGAGAGAAGCGCCCCGATCGACGCAGCGGGGTGAATCGCAGGCACCGCACTGCGTCCGGGACCCGACAGACCCCGACCCGCCTCATGTCTCCCGGCCCTCGGCAGGCTCCGTTTCATGGCACCCTTGCCACAGTATAGTGCAGCAGCCGATCCTTCATCCGGCATGGCCGGCAGGACGCTGGATTGCAGCAGTGCTACGTCACACGTCCTCACAGACCGGGCAGCCTTCCGATAGGACAGAGCGACTCGCCTTACTGACTTGATTAGCCGCCAGCTGCATTGGCGATAACTGCGATTCCTTCGCTGTTGGACGTTCGCAGTCCGATAATCTCCTGGTACTCGGGAGACTCGTACCATTCTTTGACGGCTTCTCTTGAAGGGAACCTCAAGACCACCGTTACGTGACCTGCGTCTCCTTCGAGTCCTTCACTTTCGAAATCCGCAGCCAGGATCTCAGCGCCGTGAGCTTCCAGCACTCTCGGAACCTCAGCCAGATACGGCTTGTAGGCGTCCTGATCGGTCACGCGGTAATTGCATACAAAATATGCGGCCATCACGTTGCTCCCAATTTCATAACGACCAAGATCGTCGCCACCTGCCAGTCTAGCTCAAAGCGCGGACAAGCGTCCGCCACCGGTGGATAAGCGACCTGCTTGCCCGACCGGAGCAGGCTGGCCAACTTCAGCTGGAAGCGTCGCTGGCCAAGAGTACGAACTCTTCACCCCGACGCTCGGACCCGGTGAGCCCATGGATGACAGAGAAGAATCCCCGAATTCCTTAAGGTAGTCTTGCCTGCGGCAACCGACAAAAAGCCTGGGAGGCCCCGGTGAGCGTATCGACAATCATTTCGGCAATCGAAAAAATCATCCTGATCCTGATCGTGCTGCTGACCGTCGGCGCAGTGCTGATCGAGCTGGCCGCGGTATGGAACAACCGCACGATCGCGATTGCCGATATCCTGCTCCTCTTCCTCTACACCGAGATCATCTCGATGGTCGGCACGTTTTACCGCAGCCGTGAGATACCGGTTCTGTATCCGCTTTTCATCGCGATCACCGCCCTGTCACGACTCATCGTCCTGCAGAGCAAGGACATGGCGCCCGAGACCATCCTGTTCGAGGCCGGTGCCATCTTCATCCTGGGTCTCGCGGCCTTCGCGCTGCAATCGACGGTCGTCAGGGCTCCGCAGAGCGGCGACGAACCTCGCGCCCCGGAGTAGCCGCGGCGCCGCCTGCGGTTGTTCAATCCTCCTCCGGCGCCTCCCATCGTTCCTCTGAGACGGCGTCTCTCGGCGATTCATCGACGTGCAATCGGAAGACGTCCGGGCGTGCATAATGACCCGTGGCATCGAAATCGTACCGGGCACGCACGACGTCTCCGAGATCGATCTCGGC
>JARRMH010000178.1:0-5365 GCA_037386205.1 Woeseiaceae bacterium
GAAGACAGGACGTGGGTGACCGGGTTCGGCCGCCGGTGGCAGGGCAAACTCAGCACCAGCCAACGCCAGGCAATGCGGCAACAACGGGTCGATCGCACCTTTCTCGGCGCGCGCGACGTGCCGTTCACGCTCGCGCAGACCGACCTGCTGGCCGCGCAACTCGCGCATCGGCTTTCCTGCACACTGCAAAAAAGGGTCGAAGACCGCTACGTGGTCTCCGTCGATCTCGTCGAGCCGCCCGCCCGGGGGCTCGAAGGCACCGTTGAACTGATCAGCACTAACCTCGCCAATCGGCAGGCACTCACTCTCACCGCGGACGAAAGCTCAGCCAACGCGATGCTGAGCGGCAAAGCCCACCAGATCAGCGGCGTCCTGCACCAGTACTGGGTAACGATCACGCCGAGCGGCGTGGCGGACGATGTCGCGGCACTCAGTGCGAGCGCCTACATCGTACTCCCCGAGCCAGCGCGGATGGCCGACTCGGCGGATGTCGGCACGCCAGCCGACCGCCCGCGCGTACCGCCGTTATCCATCCCGACGGCTGGCAAGGATGCGTTCATCGGTCCGCTGACGATTACGTCGCCTGCAAGCGATACGGACTGCAATGGCAGTACGTGCTCGGTACTGGAGACCCGGGCAAACGTCGACTCGATCCTCTTCTTCCTGCAGCACCAGCCCCATCACGGGCTCGTCCGGCTCGCCGACTCGGAATGCCGCAAGCGGACCGCGGTGCAGATCGCGCGCAGCGGCGAAGCCGTGCGTTTCCCGATCATGCGGACGACGACGCGCAAGCGTGACTGGGCGGAAACCCACGAGTGGCGTATCGCACCGGAACGGGACACGTTTTATGCGCTGGTCGTGACCGATGCCCGGGTCGCCCGCAGGATTGCGAACCACCTGGATCGTCTGCCTGTTCGCTGCGCCGGCTCGCTCCGGCCCGGCCTCGCGGACGAGGCGCTGCGGGAATGGCTCGACGGGCTCGCCATGCTGGCCGCCCACGACGCCCGCTATGTCGACTGGCGCGCCATCGAAGTGGAAAACCTGCTGTAGGAGACCGTCATGCTCAGGCTCATCGGAATGCTCATCGGATCCGCGCTCGCCATCGCGACGCTCATCGTGGCGCTCGGCGTGCCGCGCCTCACGGACCCTGATCCCGAGCCCGTGTCCGTGCCGGAGCCCGAGCCCCAACCCGAGCTCGCGGACGAAGCGCCGGTCGTCGAAGCAGAGCAGCCGGCGATGACGCCTGCCGCACCGACCGAGGATGTTGCCACGCCGGATCCGGAGGTTGCGGCGCTCGTCGACCAGGTGTTCGCGCCGGAAGAGACCCGGGCGATCACTGCGGCAGCCGCGCCCGAACCGGTGCACGAGGACCGGTGGTATGCATTCTGGAGCCCGTTCCGCAGCGAACTCGCCGCCAACGGCTTCGTTTCCAGGCTCCAGGATTCGACCGGGATCGACTACCGCGTCGTGAAAGTGAAAACAGGCGTGTACGAAGTAGCGTTTGCCTACTCCGACGAGGCAGATATCGAGGCCAAACTGGAACGCATCGCCGCTGCCACCGGCCTCGACATGACGGGGGGCTGACGTGCGCCGGCGCATCCGTGCGACAGGCCTCGTCGCCGGCGCCATGCTGGTGCTCTCGCTGGTCACGGCCGGTCACGCCAAGCGCCAGGATCTTGATTCGCTCTGGGCCAGCTACGCGGACACGCGGGCAGCGATCCCGCCGGCCTACACGTTTCCCCACGCAACCTGCTTCAAGGCCGCCGCGCTCGAGCACGGCTTGCCGGAAACGCTGCTGCTCGCCGTGGCGCGCGGTGAGAGCGACTTCGAGCCGATGGCGAGATCGAGAGCCAATGCACACGGCGTCATGCAGATTTTGTGGCCTGACACGGCACGCCATCTCGGCATCGATCGTCTCAGCGAACTCTACGACCCGTGCACCAACATCGACGCAGGCGCCCGCTACCTCAAGGAACTGCTGGCACACTACGACGGCAACCTGCACCTGGCACTGGCCGCCTACAATTACGGTCCGGGCCGCATCCCCACGCATGGTCAAGGAATCCCCAGCGGCGCAACATGGTACTCGGGTTACATCTATCGGCACCTGAGCTACGTCCTCGGCGACGGGTCGACGCGGCGGGCAACGCCGGATACGCTGTATTCCGAAATCGGCCAGTCGACGCTCGTAACGTTCGGCGAACCGTATCGCGCCGAGGCTTTCATCGAGCAACTCGAAGCCCGCTCGACCGGACTGAATCTCGACTGGTTTCGCCGCGGCACCGGGAAGTTCGAAGTCGTCATGACCTATGCGGACCGCGAGGAATTCGACCGCGGCGCGCGTCAGCTGCAGGATGCCGGCTACCGCATCGACTAGGCGCAGCCCGGCCGGCCAATGCCCTCGGGAAGCACCGCTTCGATGCGCTGCATCACGTCCAGCCGGTGGACGAGATCGTGTATATAGTCGAGCGTGCCCGTTTCGAGCACGAGCACTTCGCTCATCGAGTAGTTGCCGATCCAGTTCTCGTACAGTCGCTCGAGTCGCCTGAGATACGCGATCGGAACGTCCTGCTCCATTTTACGGCCACGCAGGCGAATTCGCTGCCGCAAGGTTCGCATCGGGCACTGCAGGTAGATCATCAGGTCGGGCGGCCGAATCGCGTCGAGGATCGCCTGGTAGAACGCCTGGTAGGTCTGCCAGTCGCGCTTCGATATCTTGCGCATCTGGTGCAGTGCAGTCGCAAAGACCTCTGCGTCCTCGAAAATCGTGCGGTCCAGCGCGACGACGCCCGGTTGCCGATCGAGTTCCTGGTGCAGCCGGAACTTGCTCGACAAGAAGTAGAGCTGCGACTGGAACGCCCAGCGTTTCATGTCCTTGTAGAAGTCGGCGAGATACGGGTTCTCGTCGTTCGGTTCATAGAACGGCACCACACCGTAGGTACGATGCAGAAACTCGACGAGCGTCGACTTGCCCGACCCCATGTTGCCGGCGATTGCGATCGACCGTTTCATACCCTATTCTGGCGCCCCATGAGCCTCCCAGTTGTACTCATAAGCGAAGAGGAAATCCAGACGCGGGTTGCCGAACTCGCGACGGAGATTTCCGGCGACTATGCGGATGTGGACGATCTCGTTCTCATCGGCGTTCTCAAGGGCGCCTTCATTTTCCTCGCCGACCTCTCGAGGTGCCTGACGATCCCGCGCACGATCGAGTTTATCGCCGTATCGAGTTACGAGGGCGGAAGCAAATCGAGCGGCGCCGTGCGGCTCGTCCTCGACGTCCGCGGCAATATCGAGGGCAAGCACGTGCTCATCATCGAGGACATCGTCGATACCGGCCACACGCTCCAGTACCTGATGGGCATGCTGGACTCTCACGGTCCGGCCTCGGTGAAGACCTGCGCACTCGTGCGCAAGAAGGAACGCGCGGAGGTCGAGGTCGCGGTCGACTATCTCGGATTCGATATCGGGGACGAGTGGGTCGTCGGCTATGGCCTCGACTATGCCGAACAGCACCGGACCCTGCCCTACATCGGCGTGATCACCCCCGACGACTGACCGCCAGATTTCAGTGATCGGCGCAGCCGTCGATATCGACCTCGATGGTCGAGTGGCCGATCGCGTACTCACGCCGCAGGTAGTCCTTGACGTCGCGGAGCACATTGAGCTGGCTATTGCCCTCGCCGTCGAGCGTGACGTGCATGGTCAGCATGAGTTGCTGCGGCGTCAGGCCCCAGACGTGGACGTGGTGAATTCCCTGCACCCCGGCGATGTTGGCGACGATCCGACGCTGCATCTCCTCGACGTCGAGCCATTCGGGCGCACCCTCGAGCAGGACGTGGGCGCTGCGTTTCACCAGGATCCAGGCGCTGCGCAGGATCAGGAACGCGACCGCGACGGAAAGCAGCGGATCGATGAGCGTCCAGCCTGTGTAGATGATGACGATTGCAGCGACGATTGCCGCGATCGAGCCGAGCAGGTCACCCGCAACGTGCAGCGCCGCTCCGCGGATATTGAGGTTTTCCTGGTCGCCGGAATGCAGGACGGCGAACGAGATGATGTTCACGACCAGGCCGGCGCCGGCGACCAGCAGCATGGTCTCCCCCATGATCTCGCGGGGCGTAATGAAGCGTTCCACGGCCTCGTAGAAAATCCATCCGACGATCAGCAACAGGCTCAGTCCGTTCACGAACGCCGCGAGGATCTGGAACCGCTGGTAGCCATAGGTCAGGCTCCCGGCCGCAGGTCGCTTGCTGACGTGAAATGCCGCGGCAGCCAGCGCCAGCGCCATGGTATCGGTCAGCATGTGGCCAGCATCGGCCAGGAGCGCCAGCGAACCGCTCAGGATGCCCCCGATGACTTCGACGATCATGAACGCGCCGGTCAGCACCAGCGCGATCATTACCCGCTTGAGGTTCCCCTGCTCGGTTGCGTGACCATGGTCGTGTGCCATCAGCTCCCCGGCTACTGCGCTCCGCTGAGTCGATAAATGAGAATGGCGGCGCGCTTGATGGCCAGCGGCAGGGACGTCAGGTCGACGGACTCTTCAGGCGTGTGACCGCCTTTGCCCAGCGTCCCCATGCCGGCCAGCGCATCGGTGTACGGGGCGACGAACGAAACATCGGCGGCGCCGCGCTTCAGCGGATCGAGTTCTTTCATCGGGCCGCGGCCGAGGTCGACGTTGACCTCGGAAAGTGCCTGCAACACGGCGCGATTGCCGTCGGTCGGCGCCATCGGCGGGTAGCCCTCGTCGAACTCGATCGTCGCGCTGGTCTGCGGCAGGTTCGCCGCGACGATCTCCCGCATCTTCGTCTTGGCACGTTCGAGCTGCTCGGGCGAAATCGCCCGGATACCGCCGTGCACGATGGCCGTTTGCGCCACGACATTCGTCTTGCCGAAGGTCGAGCCGCGATTATGCTGCACGTCATATTGCACGTCGGTACCGCCCTGGATGTTGCCGGCGTTGAACGTCAGCTCGCGCTCGCCCCTGACGTGGGAGGCGTACAGGCCGCCAAAGCGGGCTACCACCCGGCAAAGCTGGACGATCTCGGCTGTGCGGGCGAAGCAGCCGGGTGGGTAAACCAGGCCCGTCGACAAGCCAAAGGCCCCGGCAGACATGGCGTCTTCTAGCAGCGCCTCCATCTGGCCCATCTCAGTGGTGGTGGGCTCTCGCTCCTCGAGGCCCATGACGGCGATGCGCAGGGCCCCGTGTCCCGCCAGCGAGGCGATGTTGATGGCCAGCCCGCCGTCCTCGAGGACGTCGAGATATTCGCCGAACGACAGCCAGGCCCAGGTGATCTCGGGCTGTTCAGAGATGGTGCCCCATTGTGCCTGCATCTGCGGAAGGTGGCCGGCAGCGACCGGC
>JARRMH010000179.1:0-6133 GCA_037386205.1 Woeseiaceae bacterium
CTGGTCGATCTTGCCGTCGCACTGCTGAACCGGGACCAGTCGCCGCTGGAAGGCCGGGCGCTCGGGTTAATCGAGACCGCCCTGTCCCTCGAACCCAACAACCCGGCGGCGCTGTTCTATTCCGGCCTGGCAGCGTCGAATAGCGGCGATACCGAAACCGCGGCCGAGCGTTGGGAGATCCTGCTGGGGCTCAATCCGCCGGAGAACATCCGCGGCATCCTCGAGCAACGTATTGCCGAATGGCGGGGCGAAGCGCCGCCTGCTGCGGCCGCTGCGCCCTGACGGTACGCCGGGACTGCCGACCGAGTTGTACAGTGCCACCGACAACCCGACCGTAAACACGACGATCCCGGCCAGGGCCGGCGTCAGGCGATGCGACTTGCGCCACAACGGCCATTCCGCAAACCCGATGTCCAGCAGGCACAGGACAGAAACAATCGCCCAGAACATTAAGGACCCTGCCTCTCGTCGCTCTCGTCACCAACCGGCATCGCCATGCGGCGCGTGTCGCTGTCCGGCGGTCCTGCGGCGGCTTCCGGTGACTGGTTCGGCTCCCTCATCGTCCGCCCCGCCGAGAACGACTCCGTCGCCCTGACGATCGACCAGCAGGTTCCCTGAGAGTTGGGTGTCGCCGATAACCCGTCGGAGCGCATGTGTTTTGCCTGTGGGCCCGACAATCCGATCGGGCTCCATATCGACTATTCGGTGGATGTGAATGAGATCTGCACGGCCGAGTTCACGCCGAACGAAAACCACCTGAGCTGGGAAAACACCGTCCATGGCGGCATGGTGAACCTTGTTGTAAATGGCGAATTGACGGCCCTGTAGACCCTCGATGAGGTGGAGCTCCCAGAGCGGCCGGGTCCTGTCGAGAAGCGTGGTGTGCAGCCGTGACGCCAGGGCAAAGAGCTCACGGTAGCGCCCCGGGGCGGGCAGCGCCGAATGACGGACGTGGTAGTCCATGTCGATGTAAACTGCGTCTGCCGCTCATCGGCGCGCCAATGTTTATCGTGTCCGGCCCGGAACTCGTCACGGCGCAGTGCAAGGCCGGCATCGTCGGTGCCTTTCCCGCGCTGAACGCGCGGCCACAGGAGGTGCTCGTAGACTGGATTCGCCAGATTCGCGAGGAGTCGGCGGCCCACGCGGAGTCTCGTCCCGACGACCCGGTCGCCCCGTTCGCCGTGAACCAGATCGCCCACCCGAGCAACACGCGCTTGCTGGCCGATATGGAGGTATGCGTTCGTGAAGAAGTGCCGATCATCATCACCAGCCTCAACCCGCCCAAGGACATTGTCGAAGCCGTGCATGCCTATGGCGGCCTCGTGTTCCACGACATTATCAATATCCGCCATGCGCGCAAGGCCATCGAGCAGGGCGTCGACGGCATCATTGCTGTCTGTGCAGGCGCCGGGGGGCATGCCGGTACTTTCAGCCCGTTCGCGCTCGCGGGAGAGATACGCAAGGAGTTCGACGGCTGCCTGATTCTGTCGGGCTGTATCTCCCGCGGCGACGACGTTCTTGCGGCGACCGCGATGGGGGCTGATCTCGCCTACAGCGGCACGCGTTTCATTGCCAGCAAAGAAGCGCATGCCATGCCCGAATACAAGGAAATGATCGTCGACAGTGCGGCGGCGGATGTCGTCTATTCGTCCTACTTCACGGGCGTCAACGGCAACTATCTCGCCGGCAGCATCGCCAACGCGGGCATGGATCCGGACAACCTGCCGGAGGGCAGCAAGGAGGCCATGGATTTCGCAAAAAAGGCTGACGTGGCCAAGGCGTGGAAGGACATCTGGGGCGCCGGCCAGGGGGTCGGCAACATCGACGACATCCAGCCCGCGCGCGACATCGTGATGCGCATGGAGCGGGAGTACCGCGAGGCACTGGCGCGCGTCAGCGGGCAATAGCATGCACACGGTCGCCTGGTCATACGTGTTCGTCGGCGCTGGGGGTGCGCTCGGCGCGATGGCTCGTTTCGCGCTCAACGTTTTCCTGCAGCGCGATGTCGCGTTTCCGTGGGGCACGCTCGGTGCCAACCTGCTCGGTTGCCTCGTCATGGGCATGCTGGCCTACCTGATTGCGCATTCGTCCTGGTTCAACGAAGCGGGGATCATTCCCGACCAGTATCGCCTGTTCTTCGCCATCGGCTTTTGCGGCAGTTTCACGACCCTGTCGACGCTGGTGATGGAAATGCACTCGATGCTGCAGCGCAGCGAACTGTTCTACGCGTTCACTTACCTGTTCGGCACGCTGGTCGGGGGCTTCGTGTGCTTCTATCTCGGCTTTACGCTGCTGCGCACTCTTCGAGCAGCGCTGTAATCTGCGCAACCCAGTCCTCGTGCTCGGGCTTCATGAGGACCGAGCGCAGGCACGTGACATGCGCCGCATCGGCCGCGATCCGGGGCGCATAGTTCCTGACGAACGCCACCGGCAGCTCGATCAGTGCAAGGTGCAGGTTGCGTTGCGCCGCTGCCTCGAAGACCGCCTGCGCCCGCTTCGAGGCTGCCGTGGCCGTGTCGGCATCGACGGCGTAGGTGACGATATCGAGTTGCGGCTGGACGAGGGGAACGAAGTGCTCGCTCTCGCCGAGCCGCGCCCGGAAAGCGCGGGCCGCCCGCAGGCAGGCATCGAGGCCGGCCGCGAACTCGCCGCCCGGGCACAGCGGCAGCAGACGATGGGTCGCCCAGAGGGCCACCGCGGCGGCACCGGGCCGTGAGCACTCGAGCGTGATTTCCCCGAGGTGCAGCTCGTCCGAGCTGAAGTATGTGTACGGGGAGTCGTGCTGGTAGAACCGGCCAACAGCCGAATCGCGGAACAGCACGCAGCCGCAGCCGTAGGGCTGCAGTCCGTGCTTGTGCGGATCAATGACGATCGAATCGGCTTCACCAAGGGCGGTCAGCACCGACGCGGTCGCGGTGTCTGTCTCGCTGGCGAGGCTGAAATAGCCGCCGTACGCTGCATCGGCGTGGATGCGGAACTCGTACTTGTCGCGCAGGGCCAGTATTTCGGGCAACGGATCAACAGCGCCGAGTCCGGTCGTGCCGGCGGTCACCACGACCGTCCCGACGTCGCCCGTCGCGAGAGCCTCCTCGACGGCTGCCACATCCATCCGCCCGCTGTCATCCACGGCGATACCGGCAAAGGGAATACCGAGAACCTCGCTGATGCGGCCGTGCGTGTAGTGCGCCATTTCGGAGGCGATAATCGTCTTGCCGGGGCGCAGTCGTCCGGCGACCCACAGAGCCTCGAGGTTGGCCATCGTGCCACCGCCTGCGAGATGGCCGAGCGGCTCCTGCCAGCCGAACATCCGGCCCAGTTCGACGATGCATTCCTTCTCCATGGCCGAACTGGCGCGTCCGCCGTCGAGCGCGTGATTGTTCGGGTTGACCCATAACGACAGCGCGTACGCAATGCGCGCAACCGGGTGGGGCGGTTTCAGCATCTGCCCCGCGTACAGCGGATGGAAGTAGGGATAGTTGTCCTGCATGCGCCCGGCCACTTCGCCAAGCACGTCGGCAACCCGGTCGGCATCGACTTGCGGCGTGAAATCGGGCAGATCGGAGGCACCCTGCTCGAGTTTCCCGAGCGCGGCACGCAGCAGGTCGAGTTCCTTGTCGTTGATCATGCAGGTTTCCCGTTTTCGGTGTGGCGCAGCTTACCGTAAACTGGCGTAATGAACCTGATCGCGCTCGCTATCCCGTTCTTCCTGCTGGCCATCGTCGTCGAGCTGATCGTCAACTGGCGACGAAACGCCGGTTACTATCGCAGCAACGACGCGATCAACAGCATCAGCGCCGGAATACTCGGCACGACAACCGGGTACTTCACGAAGCTCCTGCCCCTGATCGGCTGGGGCTATATCCTGCAGCATCTGTCGCTCATCGACATGCCGCTGTCCTGGTTTGGTTTGTCGCCTCTCGGCGTCGCGATGTGGATCCTGGCGGCCATCGCCTGGGACTTTTGCTATTACTGGTTCCATCGGTGCAGCCACGAGATTTCGATCCTCTGGGCGGCCCATGCCGTGCACCACCAGAGTGAGGAATACAATCTTTCGACGGCATTGCGGCAGACCAGCACGGGGTTCCTGTTCGGCTGGGTTTTCTACCTGCCGCTGTTCGTGATCGGATTCCCCCTCGAGGTTCTGGTCACGGTCAATGCCGTCAACCTCATCTACCAGTTCTGGGTACACACGCGGCTGATCGATCGCCTCGGGCCACTCGAGCGATTGTTGATGACGCCGTCGCATCATCGGGTTCATCACGCCCAGAATGAACGGTATATCGACAGGAATTACGGCGGCATGCTGATCATTTGGGATCGTCTCTTCGGCACGTTCGAACCGGAGCGCCACGACGAGCCGGTCGTCTTCGGGGTGCGCAAGCCGCTGCATAGCTGGAATCCGTTCTGGGCCAACCTGCAGGTTTATGACTACCTGCTGTTCGACGCGCGCAGGGCGAGCCGCTGGCGGGACAAGGTCGGTGTGTGGTTTCGTCGCACCGGCTGGCGCCCGGCCGACGTCGAGGCGCAATACCCGAAGCGCAATGCCGAACTCGAGAGCTTTCGCAAGTTCGACCCGCCGGTGCCGGCCGCGATCCGCAACTACGTGATCGCCCAGTTCGTGGTCGCGATAGGTGTGACCCTCTGGATCGGCCAGTTGTTCGCCACGCAGGGAGCGGCGGCGGTACTGTTGCCGTGCCTCGCGTTGTGGGTGCTGCTGCTTTCGCTCGGCATGCTCAACGAGGGGCGCGAACGTGCCTTCGCGTTTGAACTGCTGCGGGTGGTTGTCCTGGTACCCCTATTGCTCGTCGGCTACCGTATTCCCGGTGGCGAATTATCGACGGCGGTCTGGGTGGCCGCAGGAGTCTATCTCGTCGGGTCGTTGCAGTGGCTCTATTTGCTGGCCGGACAGGCCAGAAAAATTTACTCAAAAACAATAACTTAAATAAAATATCTTAAGTAATGTCTAGCAAGCGTATCAGTATCGCGTCAGGGGCTCCGTGGGAGGAACGGGTCGGGTATTGCCGGGCGGTTCGCGTCGGGCCGCACATCAGCGTATCAGGCACGGCACCGGTGGCGCCCGACGGCAGTGTTCACGCAGCCGGGGATGCGTATGCGCAGGCCAAACGCTGTATCGAGATCATCGAGGCGGCGTTGCAGCAGGCGGGTGCCGGTCTCGAGCACGTTGTGCGGACGCGGATGTTCGTTACCGATATCAGTCAATGGGAAGATATCGGCAGGGCGCACGGCGAGGCATTCGGGGAGGTGCGACCGGCAACGTCGATGGTGCAGGTCGCGGCACTGATCGATCCGGACATGCTGGTCGAGATCGAGGCCGATGCGTTTGTGCCCGGGTCCTGACAGACGCCTCGGTAGCGAATAGGAGCCCGGTGGCCCGCCGCAGAACGAACCTCTCGGGCAGCGAGGCGCGCCGTATCGCACTGGCCGCCCAGGGCTTCGACAGGCCGCGTCCCGCCGCGCCAGACGACGTGCGCCATTACCGGCGTGCCATGCGGGCGATCGGCGTGTTGCAGCTCGACTTTGTAAATGTCCTCGTACCGGCGCATTTTCTGGTGCTGTGGTCGCGCCTCGGTAGCTACGATCGGGCGCGATTCGAGCGCTACCTCTATGATTCGCGGGAATTCACGGAGCAATGGGCGCATGAGGCGTCTGTCGTGCGGGTGAGCGACTGGCCGTTGCTCGAGCATCGCCGCCGGGCCTGGCAGCCCTGGCAACGCAATCCGCTGCGCACGCTCGATAATCCGGAGGACTATCTCGCCGCGATTCTGGAACAGGTGCGCAGGGACGGCGCGGTGACGGCCAATGATCTTCCCGCAGCGAAAAGTCTGCCGCGCAAGCGGGGCGACTGGCATCGCCCGGTTCAGCGCTGGGCGCTGGAGCATCATTTTGGTCGCGGAGCGCTGGGCGTCCGCAACCGCCTCGGCAATTTCCAGCGCGTTTACGACCTTCCCGAGCGGCTGATCGACGAGGAGCACCGATGCGCACGCGTGGGCGTGCCCGAAGCCCGGCGGCAACTGCTGCGGCAGGCCGCCGGCTCGCTCGGCATCGCGACGCGGCAGGATCTGGCCGACTACTACCGCATGTCACCGCGTGATGCGGCACCGCGCATCGACGA
>JARRMH010000180.1:0-5346 GCA_037386205.1 Woeseiaceae bacterium
GCGACTGCGATTCCGCACGGGCGCCGACGGCAATATCGCAATGCCACCGGAACCGACCATGCGCATCAGCTGCCTGCGCCGGCGTTCGAATTCAGCTCGTTTCATTGTTCGGTCTTGTGCCGCAGGTCGGACAGTTCTTCGTAAGCCAGTTGAGCGGCAACACGGATGTACTCGTGGATCTCAGCATACGCCGCTTCGTTGGTTTCGGCATCGGCATCTTCATCGACGGTCGCGCGCGTTATATGCAACAAATCCCGTATGATATCGGAAAGCGGCTCGGCCGCCAGGCGATCCCGCAGTGCCTGCTCGTGATCCGTGGACACGAGCCCATGGAGAAACCCCTCGCACCAGTGCGCCATGGCCATGGCCCGGTCTGTCGTCGCGACGTCGTCGTCCGGCAGCAACGGCATGAAGTCCGAGAGCCGCTCGGACAGTTGCCAGAACGTCGCCTGGTAAAGTTCGTCGAGACATTTCTGGCATTCCTGACGCAATGCATCGCGCTCGTCGATACCCTCGAGCACTTCCAACAGCCAGTCCGGCCCCGCCGCCGGACCACCGACAGCGAGGCGCCCGGTCAGCAGGCCATGGGTTTGTGCTGCATCCCAGCTGGCACCGCAGCGCCGCAACGCCTCGTCCAGCTCGTCGTAGGCGACCTTTTGTTCCATCGACAACCTGCGCTTTTCAATTCCGTGAAACCCTACTATATTTGACCGTATGGCTGAGAACATCAATGCGACCTTCGAGCACGAACTGAAACGCCTCGAGAAACGGGTCGACGCACTTGTACGGGTCTGCGATCAATTGCAGGACGAGAATCGTTCACTCAAGCAGCGCCAGGACGCGTTGACGTCGGAACGCGCCACGCTGTTGCAGAAGAACGAGCAGGTGCGCGCCCGTGTGGAAGCCATGATCGGCCGGCTCAAGGCGATGGAACAGGGTTCCTGAGAGGCTCGCCGGACATAACAGCGCAGAGGGAGAACGCCGTATGACCGAAAAGATCGCGCAGGTAAGCATCCGAATTCTCGACAAGGAATACCAGGTCGCGTGCCCTGCTGAAGAGCGTACCGACCTGCTGGACTCGGCGGAAATCCTGAACAACAAGATGCGCGAGATCCGCGACAGCGGGCGCATCGTCGGGCTCGACCGCATCGCCGTCATGGCGGCCCTGAACATGGCCAATGACCTGATGCACGCCAAAGTGCGCGACGAAAAGCTTGAAGGAGACCTCAGCCAGCGCCTGAAATCGATGGTTGATCGTGTCGACGATGCACTGACCGGGACCCAACAACTCGACTTGTAGTACCCAATTCGGGCACCATATCCGTATTGGCGCTTCCTGCGGTGTTCGATACCGACCTGGAAACCTTTCGACCCTAAATCATAACCTCGGGGTCGCGTTCTGTCGGCAGCATTTGAGCAGGGCCGTTTCGACGGTGAGCCTGTTGCGGCCACGACTGACCCCACCTGTTGCTCTGGTTCGAGAGCGACGGCACGGTAACGGCACAGGCGGGAAGCGCCTCCTCCATCGGATCCTCTGGTAATGGCGTCGATCATCTCGTTGCGCAGGAACGCCTTGCAGGCGCGCCGCAGGCTGACCCCCGAAGCGCGTGAACTGGCATCGGGCGAGATCTGCCGGCGCGTATGCGAGTCCCGCGAATTTTTCGCGAGTCATAACGTCGCCTGCTTTCTCCCCATGCGCGACGAGGTCGATACGCGTGAAATCTTTGCCGGCGCCTGGCGCGCAAACAAGCGCACTTTCGTGCCTGTTTTGCGCGGGCGTGCTGAAATGGTGTTTTGCGAAATCGATGCAGAAACGCGGCTCGAACGGAACAGGTTCGACATCTGGGAGCCGGTCCGGGGCGTGCTGGTCGATCCGCGCCAGCTCGACATCGTCATCACGCCAACCGTTGCATTCGATGACAATCATAATCGCATCGGCATGGGCAGTGCTTATTACGATCGCTGTTTTGCATTCCTGCGACACCGGCAATACTGGCTGAAACCAAAACTCATCGGCGTAGCCTTTCGCTGTCAGCGAGTCGAGAAAATCACGCCAAATCCATGGGATATACCACTTTATACCGTGGTTACAGAACAAGACTGAAGAACATACCTGCGCCGCGACCGCGACAAATCACTGTTGGTTCCGAAGCCGGATTCAAGCACAGCGAATGCAACACAATGACAAGCACAAGCATTGGTCTTGCTCGGCTGCGTAAATTGAAAACCGGCAACAACATTTTCCTTGCTCGTTTGCCGCGCATCAATTCGAGAAAACGCATCTTCAAGAGAGCGCGTGTCGCAACACACACATGTACTTTTTTCCTTGTATAGCAGGCGCATCGTGTTGCTGGATTTTTTATAGCTGTTGCGTATACTCAAGCGCGGGTACCCGACACGGAGAAAACTATGGCTACCAAGAAGAAGTCTCGTAAGAAAGCTTCGAAGCGCAAGACCGCGACGAAGCGTAAATCAGTTCGCAAGAAACCAACCAAACGCGCGACGAAGAAAAAAGTCACGAAGAAAAAAGCAAAGAAGGCTGTCGCCAAACGCAAGGCTAAAAAGAAGGTAGCCAAGCGCAAAGCGAAGAAGACGGCGAAAAAGGCTGTCGCCAAGAGAAAGGCTAAGAAGAAGGTAGCCAAACGTAAAGCCAAGAAGAAGGCGAAAAAGAAAGTCGCCAAACGCAAAGTCAAAAAGAAGGCGAAAAAGGCAGCCGCCAAGCGCAAGGTCAAGAAGAAAGCGAAAAAGGCAGCTACCAAACGCAAGACGAAAAAGAAAAGCAAGAAAAAGGCAACAAAGAAGAAGAGCAAGTAGCGGTAGCCTGACGGCCGCCTGGCAAGATGCCTTCTTGACAAGGCAAACAAAAGAGCCCGCATTCGCGGGCTCTTTTCGTTACGGTGATTGCCGAATTCGGGCCTGGCTCACGTGCATTTCGCGGTAGTTTCACTATAGTACGCTCCTATGGATGCGACCGAGAAGAAACGGGCCGCTGCTGAGGCCGCCCTCGAGTTCATCGAACCGGGCGTCACGCTCGGTGTCGGTACCGGTTCGACAGTAAAATGCCTCGTTGACCTGTTGCCTGCGGTGCGCGATCGCATCGATCGCGTGGTCTCGAGTTCCAACGAGACCACGCGCCTGCTGGAGGATCTCGGATTCGAGGTCAGCACGCTCAACCAGGTCGGCGATTACGACCTCTACATCGACGGCGCCGACGAGAGCAACAAACGCCTGCAGCTCATCAAGGGAGGTGGCGGTGCGCTGACCCGGGAGAAGGTTCTGGCTGCCGCAGCACGTCGGTTCGTCTGCATCATCGACGACTCAAAGCTGGTCGGCATGCTCGGCGCCTATCCGCTGCCAATCGAGGTCCTGCCGATGGCGCAGGAGTTCGTCGCGCGACGCCTCCTCAAGATGCGCGGCCAACCCGTGTGGCGCGAAGGCCTCGTCACGGACAACGGCAACCATATTCTCGACGTACACAACCTGCAGATTGCCAATCCGATCGATATGGAAGCACGTATCAACCGCATACCCGGCGTCGTGACGAATGGACTGTTTGCAGAGCGACCTGCCGATATTCTGTTGATCGCGGGCGACGCCGGCGTCCGGCAGATGCGCACCTGAGGCCGTGAGGCCACCTCTTTGAGGGTGGCCTCTGACCGATCGCCGCACACACCTTACTGCGTTACCGCAAACGTCGCGCTGGTCGGCACACCGTCCCAGGAAAGTCCATCGGCACTGATCGACGTCGTTGTCGCAACGTAGTCGCCGGTCGCCGTACCACCTTGCCCGTTGCCTTTCGGCGCACTCGTGTTCCAGCTTGCCTCCGCGATGCCGTCCTGACCGCTGCTCGAGCTCGTCAGGGCGACTGTTTCGGGACCGCCGATCTCCAGCGTGACGGTCGCCCCTTCCACCGGGCTGCCGCCACCGTCCTGCACGAGAATTCTGAGGACGACCTCGTCACCCTGCACGAAGGTGCTTTGCGGTTCGAAAGTCTTCGAATTGCCTTTGCCGACGATGCGACCCGTGACAACGGATTCTGCCGTTACCGTGTTTCCGCCGCCGACCGGCAGAACCGAGAGGGCAACCGTCGCAGGATCCGAGACAGCGCCGGCTTCATCGCGCGCAACGTAGGTGAAGCTGTCGCTACCGGCGAATCCCGAGGCAGGCGTGTACTCGAACGAACCATCGTCGAACAGCGCGACCGTACCGTGCGTGGTTGCCGTCACCCGTTCAGCGGTCAAGGCGTCTGCGTCCGCATCGCTATCATTCCCGAGGACACCCGGCGCCGGGATGCTGAGTGACGTATCCTGCGGCACCTCGTAACTGTCATCGGTCGCGACAGGAGCGGTGTTGCCTCCGACATCGCCCCAGGTGACCGTCTTCATCAGGACGGGTGGCACCATGTTGCGATCGCCTCCGACCTCGAGCACTTCTGGTGCATCGATCTCGGCGTTGATCCAGGCATCCAGCATGTTGACGCCTTCGGAGCCGAGGAATGCGTTCTGCCCATTGTTGTTGTTGGCGAGGAACTGGATGTATTCCCAACTCGTTCCCTGGTAAAGCAGGTCGATCCGGGCACTCACGGCTTCGACCGGTCGCAGCGCGGCCAGGTCGATTTCATCCCAGTAATCGTAGACACCGCCGGCCTGTCCGCCGCCGTACTGGTCGGCCGGTACGGGCAACGCGTTGCGGATGCGGGCCTCCTCATAGCGCATGCCGAATGGTGGAATGCGATTGTCACTCGATACGTAGTTATTGAGTACGAAGTGGAATGTCTCGTGGTAGGTGCCCGCAGCCTGTCCGAGCAGATCTCCCAGCGTATAATCGGGTGTATCTGCCGTGGCGCGGTCGTAACTGAGCACGAAATCTGTCGGGTAGCCGACCGCATTGACGAGCAGGTCCGCCCATTCACGGGTCATGGCATAGTGCGCTTCGTAGATCACGAGATTCGGGTCGCCCAGGTCGATAATTGATTCGACTTCCACGTCGGGGCCACCGGCCGGATTCGGAATCGTCAGGCCGATCGGTCCGTAGGCGCCATCTTCGCGAACCAGCGCGCCGCTCTCGTCGTACCACTTGATGTTGAGCCACATGCGCCGCCCTTCAGGATATCCGCTGATCAGCTTGTGACCGGTCAGGTTCACGACCCTGAGCGTATCGCCCGCAACTACGAGATCGGCCGCCTGCTGCAGGTGCCGAATGGACCGCACCTGCCCGTGCTCCATGGCGTCGATCTGCTCGCTGCTCAGACCACCACCCAGCCGGAGCTGGTCGCTGGCATCCTGGTACTGGATCACATCGGCAACCCTGTAATTGCCGCCCGTATGATCGTGCATCGGCAGGTCC
>JARRMH010000181.1:0-7763 GCA_037386205.1 Woeseiaceae bacterium
GTGCGCGGCTGGCCGACGACGAAAATCGGTGCCTCACCAGAAGAGCCGTCCGCAGTCGAATCGAACCACGCCGGAGTGTAAATCCGCTCGAATGCCTCGTACATGCACACTTCGGCCTGCTCGTCGAAGTCGATCGTGCTGCGGCGCGCCCGGGCGCCGTGATCGAAGGCATCGAAGGCTGCATCCCAGTCCTCGAGGTCCTCGAGCTCCTTGCCGATCGCGTACCAGAGGAACGCCCGTGCACGCGCAGGATAGCGCCTGCGCTCGACGAGTTGCTGCATCTCCCCGACGTGTTCACGGGTCTTCGCCTTCTGCAGCATCGACAGGATCCAGTGCGCGTTGGAATTCCCGGGCGACAACGACAACGCCCTGCGCAACGTGGCTTGTGAACCTTCGAGTTCACCGACGTACATCTGGCAGTTCGCCTTGTTCACGAGGAACGCAACGTTATCCGGCTGCGCGTCCACGGCCCGGCAGTACCATTGCAGTGCCTCGTGCTCCTCGCCGAGCATCGTATGAACGTGGCCCACCAGGTCGTGGACCACGGGATTGTCGTCCGCGTGTCGCACCGCGTTGTCGAGCGCCTGGTCGGCGCGCAGCGTCTGGCCGGTTTGCATGAACAGGCGCGCGAGATGCGCCCAGGCCGCGCCGTGTTCGGGCTCGAGCGTCGTCACCGAACCAAATGCGGAGATCGCGGTCCTGCGCTGCTCCAGCTCGAGCGCGATCAGCCCGACGAGAAAATGGGCTTCGGGCAGGTCCCGGCGGGTTTCCAGCACGCGGCGGCAGCACGCGCCGGCTGTATCGGTATCGCCTGCCTGCAGAGCCTGGGGGCCAAGATCGACAGCACCTGGCAGAGCGTCTCAGGGGGAAACAACGTGACCGACCAAGCAACCCAACCGATCGTGTTCCGCAAGACTTTGCTGGCACGATCCATATCCGCTGCAGTCCTGACCTCGGTCGCCGGCACCGGTGCGGCCCAGGAAATCGAGGAAATCACGGTTACGGCCACCAAGCGGGAGGAGAGCATCCACGATGTTCCGCTCGCGATCACGGCCCTGAGCGGCGAATTCGTCCGCGAGGCGAATCTCGACGACGTCAAGGACCTCGTCAGCTTCACCCCCGGCGTGACCGGCAACAGCACCGATGGGTTCATCGACGGTATCTCCGTGCGCGGTGTGCGCACGCAGGACTTCGGCATTGGCGGCGATCCTTCGGCAGCCTTCTTCAAGAACAACCTCTACGAGGGGCGCAACGGCGCGGTCGTGACGAGCCTCTACGATCTCGAGCGCGCCGAGATCCTGCGGGGGCCGCAGGGCTTTTTGTTCGGCCGCAACGCGATCGGCGGCGCATTCAGCGTGCACACGAAGAAACCCACGCTCGATGGCGCAGCCGATGGTTTCATCGAGGTCGACGCCGGCCAGGAAGGACTTTTCGAAGTCGTCGGTGCCACGAACTTCGGGCTTACCGACGATTTTGCGATGCGCGTCGCGGGGTACTACTCGCAGGAAGACGGGTACGTGCACAACGAGTTCGATGGCAAAGACTATCTCGGCTATGAGAAAGCGGCAGTACGCCTGACGGGCGTGTTCGAACGCGATGCGCTCCGGATCACCGGTACGGCCGAATACGAAGACATGGATCGCGACGGTTCTGTTTATCGTGTCGACCTGCGCTCGCCGCGTCTCGCGCAGTACGAGGCAGCCCTCGGCGAGGTCAACATGCCGGCCGACGGCCGCGACATCAACTCGGACATGTTCGGCGGTTCGGCCGACGATGCACAGATCATGACGCTCGGCCTGCACGTCGACTACGACTGGGAGACGATGTCGCTGTCCTGGTCGACGGGCTACAAGGATCACGACTACCTGTACAGCGAGGACTACGACGGCACGCCGCGGACGGCCGGCCTCTATCGCCAGGACCAGAGCGGCGACTACCTGCAGAGCGAGCTGCGCCTGACGTCCAACACCGACGGGCCGCTGTCCTGGTATGCCGGTGTCTCGATGTACGAGGAAAACATCGACTACCACGTGACGAGCGCCGTCGAGGAGGAGGTGATCTGCAACTACTACTCCTACTATTACACGCAGGCGTTCTACGAGGAGTACTACGGCTACCCGAATTCGGGTATCCGCATGAGTTGCAGCGAATACTTCGACTACATCCAGTATTACTGGGATGCGTATTATCCCTCGTACGGCATCACGGTCGGGCCGTTCGTGCCGACCGCCAACGGCATGATGACCGAGGAAACGTTCGTGCAGGGCAAGTTCACGGGCTGGGCCGCGTATGCGGATCTCTCGTACCAGGTCACCGATGCGTGGGACGTTTCACTCGGCGTACGCTATACCTACGACAAGAAGAAGTTCACGCGCGCGACGCCCAAACCCGACAGCACGCTGCTGAGCTACTTCGTGCCCGGTTTCATGAACGAGCCGATCACGAACACCAACGACTGGAGCGACACCACGGCACGGTTCGTCGTGCGCTACACGCCCTCGGAGGCACATCGCGATCCGCGATGCAGAGACCGGGGATCCGGTGTTCCAGTGGTTCGGCGAAGGAGACCAGGACCCGCTGACCGAAGCCGACGGCATCGTCATCGCCCAGTTCGAGCCGGAAGAGGTACAGAATTACGAGATCGGCTGGAAGGGGTACATAGGGAATTTCGCCCTCGACCTGACAGCGTTCATGTACGACTACAAGGACCTGCAGGTCAACTATTTCGACCAGGGGGAAAAGGTCGACAACGTCGGCCAGGTCGACGGCCAGGGGATCGAGGGTTCCGTGCAGTGGGCGATCAACGACAACTGGGACCTGATCGTGGCGGCCGGCTGGCTCGACACCGAGGCAACCGGCCTGCAGAACGTCTGTGACGGCGCGGCGGGGCCCGATGGCCTGCCCGACGGCGACCCGAACGGTTGCGAAGGTGCAAGCCTCTACTGGTCGCCGGAGTTCATGGGGTCGCTGGTGCTCAAAGCCGAGTACCCGACTGCCAATGGCCGTATCGTTGGCAACATCGAAGGCTTCTGGGAGGGCGAGCGTGGCGGCAGCTACTCGGATCTGCCCTGGCAAAAACTCGACAGCTTCCAGGAATGGGCACTGCGCGTCGGCTATCACTCGGACGCGAACTGGAGCCTGACGGGCTATGTCGAGAACCTGACCGACGAGCTCAATTATGCCGGCCTGCAGTACAACGAGGGCATCACGCCGGAGTGGCTCGTCGGCCCCAACCGACCGCGCACAGCGGGCGTCCGTTTCGGCTGGTATTTCGACTGATCAAACGCCGCCGCCCCAGGCCCGAGCTGCAGCAACTCGTGCAATCGGGCTTCGATGCGCTGCAGGCAACCGACCCGGCAACGGCGTCGAAGCTGTGCCGGCAGGTATTGTCGCAGGCGCCGAAGATGCCGCGCGCCCACTTTCTCGCCGGGCTCATCGCACTCGATGGCGGTGACCGCGTCACGGCGGAACGGGCGTTCGCAAATACGGTGCGCTATAACGAGACTCATGCAGCGGCGTGGGCCCGCCTGGCGCAACTGTATGCCACGAGCGGCCGGATCAGGATGGCCGAGGCGGCGCTCCGGAACGCCGCCAATACGCAGCGGAGCAACCCGGCCACGCTCGATCTCATCGGCACGGTCTTTCGGCTGGCCGGCAATCTCTCCGCGTCGCTGCAATGGCACCAGAAAGCCGTCGACGTCGACGACTCGCACGTGCCCTTCCTGGTCAACCTGGCGAACGCACACACGTACTGCGGCGACCTCGAAACGGCACTCCGCCTGCTGCGCAGCTGCCTCGAGCTGGAGCCGGACAATGCGCAGGTTCACTGGCTGGCCGCATGTGCACAGCACGCAGAGTCACGCGGACACATTGACACGATGCGCAGGCTCCTCGACAAAACAAAGGCTCCCGACGATGCAGCCTATCTGTGGTACGCGATCGGCAAGGAATGCGAGGACCTCGGTGACTGGGCCGGCGCGTTCGAGGCCTGGTCGGCCGGTGCCGCGGCCAGGCGCGCGCGGATCGAGTGGCACGAGGAAGACGACGTCGAGCTGTTCGCGACACTGCAGGCGACGTTCACTCGCGAGTGGCTGACCGAGCGGCAGGGCGATTGCTTCGATGCCGGGCCCATCTTCATCGTCGGGGAACCGCGCAGCGGCACGACACTGCTCGATCGCATGCTCGATGCGCACCCCGCGGTTACGTCGGCCGGTGAGCTGCGCTTCTTCGGATTTGCGGTACGCCAGGCCATCGGCAACGACGAACCGCGCCAGTTCTCGGCCCGCCTGCTGCAGGAGGCGGCACGCGGCGATACGACCGCGATCGGCGAAGCCTACGTCGACCTCGTCTCGACCCTGCGCCTCGATGCCCCGCACATCATCGACAAGCTGCCGGCCAACTACGTCTACCTGCCGCTGATCCTCGCCGCCTTGCCCAATGCCCGCATCATCCACCTGCGGCGCGACCCCATGGATGCCTGTCTCGCGATCTACAAGCAGCTGTTTGCCGACGCCTATCTCTACTCTTACGACCTCGGCGAACTCGCCCGGCATTACCGGCGCTACCTCGACCTCATGTCGACCTGGCGCGAGCGTTTCGGCGAGAGGTTCATCGAGGTCGATTACGAAGCACTCGTTGCTGCTCCTGAGGAGACGCTGCGGCCGGTCCTGCAGACGATCGGCCTGTCCTGGAACGATGCCTGCCTCGAGTATTTCACGCGCGATTCGGCCACGAGCACGGCCAGCGCGCACCAGGTCAGGGAGGCACCGCACCAGCGCTCAGTCGGGCACTGGCAGCACTTCGCCAGGCAACTGCAGCCCATAGCGGAAATCCTGGGACTGGCAGATGATTGATCTCGACGCATTCGAGGCCGAGTGCCGGCGCGACATTCCGTTGCTGAACGCAATGCAGCTCTCGCTGGTCGACTACGGCGACCTCGAGCTCGCGATGGAGGCGCCGCTGGCACCGAACATCAACAACAAGGGCACGGCGTTCGGCGGCAGCATCGCGAGCATCTGCCTGTTCGGCGGCTGGGCGGTCTCCACCCTCGCCTTCGCCGAACGGGGCATCGTCAGTACAGAAATCGTCGTTTACCGCAACGAGATGATCTTCGAGCGGCCGGCACGAGGTCATCTTGTCGTAACAGCGGGGCCCGAGCCGGGAAGTTTCGATGCCTGCGTCGAGGCCCTGGCCGCGGGCAGTGACGAGCGCCTGCGATTCGACGTCGGCGTCGACGTATTCCACGACGAGGCACGCTGTGCCCGCATGCGAGGCGAGTATGTCGTCTGGCTCAGGTAAGTTCGTGGTGCTGCTGCTCGCCCTGCTCGCGGGCTGTGCAACGACGAACGCCCCCGACCTCGTGCCGCGTGCCGCCTGGGGCTGGACCGACTCCGGCGCGCGTCTCCCGGAACATACGATCAAGAGGATCACGATTCACCACGGCGGCGTCGCGTTCGCCGACGATCGCGATCCGGCCGAGTATTTGCGTGCCTTGCAGAAGTGGAGCCGTACCGAAAAGCAGTGGATGGACATCCCCTACCACTACGTCATCGATCTCGACGGCGTGATCTACGAGGCGCGCCCGATCGAATACCCGGGCGATACGAACACGACCTACGATACGCGCTCGCATGCGCTGATCGAAGTGCTCGGCAACTACGACGAGCGGCAACTGAGCGATGCGCAGTTTGAAGCGCTCGCTCGGCTCAGCGCCCTGCTGGCGACCAGGTACTCGGTTGCGCCGGAGGACATCCGCACCCACCGCGACTATGCGCCCGGTGAAACCACGTGTCCGGGCGTCAGCATCTACCGCCGTTTCGAAGACGGCTCGCTGCCGCGGCGCATCGGCGAGCTGCTGTGATGATCCGGGTCGGCCGCGGTCAGGAGCGCGCGTAGGTTCCCATCAGCCGGTTCATGCCGATAAGGTTCGGCTCGATCCGTTCGAGCAGTTCCCATAGCGTCAGCCCGGGCGGCAATTCGACGTCCTCGTCGAGGGCCAGTACCCAAAAGAAGTAGTGATGGGTGCCATGCCCCTCGGGCGGCATCGGTCCGCCGTAGCCCGGGTTGCCGAAATCATTGACGCCCTGCGTGTAGTCGCCGACCCCTTCGGACAGGCGGTCGATCGAGCCCGGAATACCGTACAGCACCCAGTGCACGAAACCGTAGCTGCCCGGCTTGACCAGCGGCGCATCAGGATCGTGGCAGATCACCGCAAACGCTTTCGTGCCGTCCGGAGCATCCGACCACGCGAGTTCGGGAGAGACGTCCTCACCCTCCCCCGTAAATTTCGTCGGTATCGGCTTGCCCGACTCGAAAGCCGTGCTCGTCAGCTTCATTGGCGACAGTGCGAATCCCATGGTGGCCTCCCTGTTGCGAATGTGGATACTCTATGTATAAAGAACCGTCGTCAGCGTGGCAATACGCTAAGACCGCAAACCGAAGCAAATGGAACCCGCAAAATGAGACTGATCAGTACCATCGCCCTGCTGTTGTTGGCCCTGCCAGCGGCAGCACAGCGTCCCATCGAATTCATGCCGTTCGAATGGCCGGAGAGCGGCAGCATCGTCATCCCCGTCGCGCAGGGCGAGGCACTTACCGGGCTCGCGGCGGAACTCGACGAGCGCACGGACGGCGCCATTGCAATGGCCGTTGCGGAAGCCGCATTCACGGGCGAGAAGGGCCAGTCGCTGACGCTTTTTGCCGTAAAACCCTATGCCCGGATCGACCTTATAGGCACCGGTGCCGACGCCGTGGACCGCGTTGGCGCCGAGGATTTCGGCGGTCTCGCGGCCGGGCTCAATGATGGCACGAGCGGCACCACGGTGAGAATTCTCTGGTCCGGTGTCGATCGCGAACCCGGTGCTACGGCCGCTCACGTCGCGTTCGGCTATCGGCTCGGCGATTATCGATTCGACCGCTACCACGAGGATCGCCTCGACCCCGACGCGCGCAGCAAGGTGATCGTCCACAGCGACGACGCCGGGGCGGCGGACAGTTTCAAAGACGATCTCGAGCATGTGGCCGCCAGCGTCTACCTGGCGCGCAACCTCTGTTCCGAACCGGGCAACGTCATTTACCCCGAGACCTTCGTCGAACGCGTGCGCGAGGAGTTTGCAGGACTCGACAACGTCAGGATCCGGGTGCTGGACGAGAACGACCTCGAACGACTCGGCATGGGGGCGCACCTCGGTGTCGGGCGTGGCTCGTCCCGGCCGCCGCGCCTCCTCGTCATCGAGTACTTCGCGGGCGGTGATCGCCCGACGATCGCGCTCGCGGGCAAAGGTATCACGTTCGATACCGGCGGCGTATCGATCAAGAAAAGCGACGGCATGTGGATGATGAAAGCCGACATGACGGGGGCCGCCGTCGTCTCGGCGACCGCGCTGGCCGCCGCCCGCCGCGGTGCGCCGGTCAACATCGTTTCCCTGGCGGCGCTCGCCGAGAATATGCCGTCCGGCACCGCAATTCGCCCGGGCGATGTGCTCACGTCAATGTCGGGCAAGACCATCGAGATCGATTCGACCGATGCGGAAGGGCGCCTCGTGCTATCCGATGCGGTGCACTACGCGCAGGTCGAATATTCGCCCGACGTACTGATCGACGTCGCCACGCTCACGGGCTCGGTGGGCCGCGCTGTGGGTCCCCATTACGCCGGCCTTTTCAGCCTGCGCGACGATCTGGCAGCCGGAACACTGAATCAGTTGCAAAAAAGTTTGTTTGAAGATCGGCCGGCCGAATTTCTTTTCGATATTGAAAACGATAAA
>JARRMH010000182.1:0-5321 GCA_037386205.1 Woeseiaceae bacterium
CTGCTGGCAACCCTGAAATGGTGGCGTTGACCACGACTTCAAGGTTGCCCGATGTATTTTCGTCCGCAAGGGCATTCCCGGCGGCAGTTGATACGCCCACCAGAACGACCAGCGCTGCGATCCATGTGAGGCGATCCTCGATTTTCCGTAACCAGTTCATTGTGTCTTCCTTAACTCGAATTCAACTTTCCATTGGCCCATCGGCCATCCTTGCCCCTCATATTGCATAACCCGTGCCAACTTGATAAGTTTAATGAAATCAATTAGTTGGGCCTTTGAATGCACTTACGGAATTCCGTAATTTACGAAAAACCGTTTGCGGATTAACGGAATTTCGTATATTTTCCAGCCATGAGCAAAGAACAGGACTATGAATGGCTGTTTCGCAAGGCACCGGTCATGGTGACATCCATCGCCGAGGACGGCGCGTACCTTGATGTCAACGATGCGATGCTCGGGCGACTCGGCTACCGCCTCGACGACATGGTCGGGCGCAAGCCCGAGGATTTCGCGACTCCGGATACGGCGGAACGCATCGCCAACGAACTGCGCCCGGCCCTGAGGCGTCGTGGCAAGCTCGACAACAAGTACGTCAGCCTCGTCGCGGCATCCGGCGAGGTCATCGACTGCATCACGAACGCCTTCATCGAGTACGACCGCGAGGGGCAGTTCCTGCGTACCGTTGCCATGTACTCGGAGATTGCCGAGGAGGGCAAGGCCAATTTCAAGTACCGTGACCTGTATCGTTCAACGCCGGCCATGTTGCACACGGTGGACGGCGATGGCCTTGTGATCACCGTTACCGACCACTGGCTGGCCAAGCTGGGTTTTCGCCGGGACGAAGTGCTCGGTCGGCCGATCACGGATTTCATGAGCACGGCAGACCAGAAGAAATACGCGGATGGTGCACTGCAACAACTCATCGCCGAGGGCGGTTTCCAGAACCTCGAGCGGCAGATGGTGACCAAGGACGGTCGCACGATCGACCTCGTGATGTCGGCAATCGGTCACCGGGATCCGGACGGCAATGTCGACCGCATGCTGGTTGCGTCCAAGGACGTGACGGAGCGCAACCGTGCGGAGAGGAAACTGCGTCGGACACTCGCGGAGAATGCCCGCCTGCGCGAGGAACTGGAGCGCGAGCGCGACTACCTGCGTGAAGAAGTCAATGTGGCCCTGAACTTCGGCCGCATCGTCGGCACGAGCCAGTCGCTGCGGGGCATGCTGAAACGCATCGAAGCCGTCGCCGATACGCCGGCGTCGGTACTGTTGCTCGGTGAGTCCGGCGTCGGCAAGGAACTGATCGCGAGTGAAATCCACGCACGCAGCCAGCGCGCGGACAAACCCCTGGTCCGGGTCAATTGCGCGTCGATCCCCAAGGAACTTTTCGAAAGCGAATTCTTCGGGCATGTCAAAGGGGCGTTCACCGGGGCCCACCGCGACCGGGTCGGGCGTTTTCAGCTTGCCGACGGCGGCACGCTGTTCCTGGACGAGGTCGGTGAAATCCCGCTGGAGCTGCAGGGCAAGCTTCTGCGCGTACTGCAGGAGAGCGAATTCGAACGCGTTGGCGACGACATCACGCGCACGGTCGACGTGCGCGTCATCGCCGCGACCAATCGCAACCTCGAAGAACTCATCGTCGACGGTGCGTTTCGCGAGGACTTGTTCTACCGCCTCAGCGTGTTTCCGATCGAGGTGCCACCGTTGCGCGAACGCGGCGACGATATCATCCAGCTGGCGCAGTATTTCCTCGAGCAAACCTGCCGGGACTTCGGCCGGGAGCCCCTGACACTGACGAGGGCCCAGGCGACCAACCTGCGCGCCTACGACTGGCCCGGCAACGTTCGCGAGTTGAAAAACGTCATCGAGCGCGCCGTCATTCTGTCTCCGGGCAAGGTACTGCGGCTCGACCTGTCGATGGCCGGAATTGCGAGCGAGGGTGCCCGGCCGGATACGTCAGAGGGCCAGCCGGACGAGATCCTGACAGAGAAAGACATGCGGGCATTCCAGAAGGCGAATATCGTTCGTGCGCTGAAACAGGCGAACTGGAAGGTATCGGGAACGGGGGGTGCGGCCGAAGCGCTGGGCCTCAAGCCGACGACGCTCGCCGACCGGATCAGGTCGTTCGAAATAGAGAGGCCTGCGCGTTGAGGACACTGATTGCTGCAGTATTCCTTGTGGCCGCGATGTCGCCGCAGGCGGTCGCCAGTGACTCGTTACCGCCCCCGGTCGAAAACGTTCTCAACGTTCGCAAGGTTCCCGCCGAATCCTTAAGTGTTTATGTCGAGGACCTCGAATCCGGCGAAGTCCTCCTCGACTGGCAAGCCGACGTGCCACGCAATCCGGCGTCGACGATGAAATTGCTGACGACGCTCGTGGCCCTGGACCTGCTCGGCCCGGCGTACCGCTGGAAAACAGACGTGTACGCGCTCGGCGACATCGAGGACGGCCGTCTCGACGGCGATCTGCTGCTGAAAGGCTATGGCGATCCGTTCCTGGTGACCGAGCGCGTGTGGGAGCTGGTCCGCCGGCTGCGGATCGAAGGTATCGACGAGATTGGCGGCGACCTGTTGATCGATGACAGCTGGTTCGACGTGGGCGACCATGATCCGGGCGCCTTCGACGGTCAGCCCCTGCGAGCCTACAACGTCGCGCCGAATGCGTTGCTGATGAATTTCAAGGTCGTGCGCTACTGGTTCAGGCCCGATGGGTCGCGCGTCGACGTCACAGTCGACCCGGCCCTGGAAAACCTCAGGGTCGACAATCGCCTGTCCGTGAAAAACAGTTACTGCGGCGGTTACCAGCGGGGCATCGCCGTCACAATGAACGACGCCAACGACGAGGTTACGTTCGCGGGCAAGTTCCCGAGCGGCTGTGAGCGCTACGCGATGAGCCGGGCCGTCCTGTCCCATAACGAGTTCGCGTACGGTTTGTTCAAATTATTATGGCGCGATTCGGGCGGCAAGTTTGACGGCGGCTGGGAAAATGTCGTTGCGGACGAGGAGGCCGAGCCCTTGTTGTCGTTCCGCTCCCGGCCGCTGCAGGAGATGATCACGCTCGTCAACAAGCACAGCAACAACGTCATGGCACGGCAGGTCCTGTATACCCTGGCCGCCGAGATCAACGGCCCGCCGGGCACCGAGGAAAGCGGCCGCGAGGTTGTCGCAAACTGGCTTGTGGACAAGGGCCTCGAGCCCTGTGCGCTCGCACTCGAGAACGGCGCCGGCCTGTCGCGCGAAGCGCGTATCTGCGCTTCGGCGATGGGCGAGATGCTGCGCTTTGCCTGGGCCCAGCCTTACATGCCCGAATTTCTGGCTTCGATGTCCCTGAGCGGCCTTGACGGCACCTTGCGCCGGCGGTTCAAGGGGAGCAGTCTCGTCGGCACCGCGCACCTCAAGACCGGGTCGCTCGATCACGTCGCGGCCATTGCCGGCTACCTGCAGTCCCGTTCCGGCAGGCGTTTCGCGGTCGTCACGCTGCAAAACTACGAGGACATTCACCGCGGCTACGGCGATGAAGTGCAGGAAGCCCTGTTACGCTGGCTTTACGAGCAGTAGGGCACGAGCGCCGGCCGGCGCTTGTAGTACACTCGCCGCGAATACTGGAGATCGACTATGCGCCTGATAATCGGGGTCCTCTTTATGTTGCCGGTCCTGGCGGCCGCCGAGACCGCCTATGTGACCGACAATCTGCGGCTCGGCCTGCACGCGGCCGAGGACACGAGCGACCGCGCTTTCCGTTTCCTCGAGAGCGGACAGGCGATGGAGATCCTGATCCGCGATCGCAACTATGCCAACGTGCGCCTGCCCGACGGGACCGAGGGATGGGTCAAGTCGGCCTATCTTGTCGACGAGAAACCGGCGCGGCTGATCGTGGCGGAAACAATGGCCGAGCGCGATCGGCTCGCCGCGGAGCTCAAGGCGGCTCGAGAGGCTTTCGCCGAGCCGGCCGCGGTCATCGACCGGCTCGAGAACGAGGCCGCCAACCTGTCGGCACAGCTCGACGAGGCAGAGACGCAAATCGCGGCGCTGCAGGAAAAGAGCGCAGTGGTCGCCGACCTCAAGGAGCGGTATCGCGGCAGCGTCCCGTTCGCGTGGGTCGGTGGCGTCATCATCCTCTGTCTCGTGGCGGGCTTTCTCCTGGCACTCTGGTGGGTGGATCGCCGCAGCCGCAAGCTGCACGGCGGTATCCGCATCTACTGACGGATATGCCGCTCTGTTATATCCCGATAACCAAGAAACCGTTCACGGTTCGATGATGCCTGATTAAGGTCGGTCCCTCGCCTGGAGGGAGCCGGCATGAACAGCCCAGCTGCCAGCGCCGTGCCGCTGGATGAAAAACAAAATGCCCGCCTGCGGGATGCCGTCACCGGACTGACAGCAGCGCAGCTGCAATGGGTGTCGGGCTATGCCGCAGGCCTTGCGGCCGCAACCGGGGCTGCAGCGGAACCGTCGCTCGTGCCCGCGGCCGAACCGGGGTCCGGGCTAACCATCCTGTACGGCACACAGACCGGCAATGCCGAGGGCATCGCCGGGGAACTCGCGAGACAGGCAGAGGATCGTGGCTACACGACGCGGACGCTGAGTCTCGCCGATTTCAAACCGTCGGCACTGGCCCGCGAAAAGCTTGTCGTGTTCATCGTCAGCACACACGGCGAGGGCGACCCGCCGGACGATGCCGAGCTGTTCCATGAATACCTCCTGTCCGATCGCGCCAAACGTCTTTCCGGGCTGCGGTACTCCGTGCTTGCGCTCGGCGACAGCAGCTACGTGAATTTCTGCCAGACCGGGCGTGAGTTCGATGCGCGTCTTGCAGCGCTCGGCGCCGAACGTTTCGCCGCGCTCGTGGAATGCGATCTCGACTTCGACGCAGCGTCTGCGGCCTGGTCGACCCGGGTCATCGACCAGCTGCCACGCTATCTCGATGCCGACCGGGCAGCGCCCGTGCCCCGCTTGCATGCCGTGTCGACGACCAAGACCTACGACCGCAAGAACCCGTACCGGGCCGAAGTGCTCGTCAACCAGAGGATCACGGGCGCCACGTCGAGCAAGGATGTGCGGCACCTCGAGTTGTCCATCGCGGGGTCGGGCCTGTCCTACGAGCCCGGCGATGCGCTCGCGGTCCTCACCGACAATCCGCCGCAGCTCGTTGCCGAGTTGATCGACGCGGCGAGACTCGACCCGGAGGAGGAAGTCGAAATCGACGGCGAACGTTCGGTTCTTGGCGACGCACTGCGCGATCAGCTCGAGATCACGACCCTCAATCTGGGTTTTCTCCGGGCCTGGGCCGAACATACCGGGCACGAGGCGCTGCGTTCGATC
>JARRMH010000183.1:0-5309 GCA_037386205.1 Woeseiaceae bacterium
GACAGCGTCAGTGAAACGACCGACCTCGCATTCTTGTATATTTTCATAGGTGCTTTCGATGAAGCCGAAGCAGTGTACCGTTCGATGCAGGAACGCTTCGCGGGCCATGAAATCACGGGGGCGATAGGGCTCGCGATTGCCCTTGCCAAAGGCGAGGAACCGGATACCCGGGCGGTCATTGCCGCGGGTCTCGAGAAAGATATCAGTTCCAGCGGAGCCTTTTATCTTGGTTACACGGCCTTGCTGGGTGGCGAATTCGAACTCGCCCTCGATGCATTCGAGCGCGCTCCGGGGGACTTGTTGGCCACGCGGAAGATCACGCCGGAATTCCTGGACCTCTGGACCGGCACCCTCTGCGAGCTCTCCTGGGTGTTGCTGGAAACGGAGGGTAACGAGGAATTCGGCCGGGAACTGCTCGACAAGTCGATCGAGCTTTACGAATCGGGCTTCCACGAGGACGTGCGCCACACCGAGCGCTTCAACTGGAATCTCTGCTACCTGCTCGCGGGCGACACTGGAAAGGCGCTCGACGTCCTCGAACTGGAACTCGACAACAACGCGACCGACCTGTGGCCATTGCTGCTGCGAACGCCGCTTTACGATGCGGTTCGCAAAGACCCCCGTTTCGTCGCCATGACGTCGGAGTTCGAAAGGCGCAGGGCCGAGCAGCGGGACGCCCTGCGTCGCAAGGACAAAGCAACGTCCGGCTTCGAGTTCTGACGGCGGGGCAGTGAACAACGCAAGCCACCACGCAACATTCGAGCGGCTCGTCCGCCCTCATTTCGACCGGCTCTGGCGTCTCGCCTTTCGCCTGACCGGCCGGAGGGCCGAAGCCGAGGACCTGTTCCAGGAACTCCTCATCAAGGCATACGGCAAGCTGGACGACATCGTCGCTATCGACGAGCCGGGGTCGTGGCTGTCGCGCGTCATGTACAACCTGTTCATCGACGAACGGCGCCGGTTCGCACGCCGCCGGCTGCACACGGTCGAAGAGGGCTCGTTGCCGGCCGACGGGCTGCAGGGAATGGCAGGGGATGAAGACCCGGTCCGCGACAACGAACGCCTCGACCAGATCGAAGCTCTCGACAGCGCGCTGGCGCAGCTCAGCGAGGAGCACCGGATTGTTGTCTTGTTGCACGACACCGAAGGTTACAAACTTGAGGAAATTCATAAGATTATGGATATTCCGGTGGGCACCGTGAAGTCCCGGCTGCACCGCGCCCGGGCCAGGCTGCGGGAAATCCTCTCCACCGGTGGAACCTTTTTGTAAGGTTTCACGTGTAAGGGACCAGACAGGATAGAAATATGTCCGCAAGCGATACCGACAAACAGGACCAGGCGATCCGCGCTTTGTTGCAGGAGTACCCTGCGGCCGAGCCCGCGCCGGGTTTCTTCGACCAGGCGCTGGTTCGCGCGACGCACGAGGGTACCCGACGCCAGCGTAACCGCTGGATATTGACCGGCTTCGGCTCAGCCGTCGCGGCCGGCATCGTCCTGTGGCTGGTGGCGGGATTCTTCGTGAACGCGCCGGACGTGCCGCAACCGGAGGCGACCATTCCCGGCGTCGCCATGACGCTCGAGGAGCCGCGGACCGTAAACCTCGTGTTCGCCTCGAAGACCGCGCTCGAGGCGGCGACGCTGACCGTGACCCTGCCCGATGGCATCGAGCTTGCGGGTTTCCCCGGGCAGCGCGAGATCAGCTGGAAGACGAGTCTTGCCGAGGGCAGGAATCTTTTGCCGCTCGAACTGATCGCGCTCACCCCCGCGGGCGGTGAGGTGCTTGCGCGGCTCGAGCACGACAACCGAAAAAGGACTTTTCGGTTGAGGATCGAAGTGAGCTGAGGGAGCAGATGATGAATTCGAACTTTGTTGCCGCCGTACTGGTTCTGGTCGCACTGATGTTTGCGCCGCTGGCCGTGCGTGCCGATGATTGGGACGACCTCGAGGTCACCATGGAGGTTATCGACGACGTCAGCCGGCTCGACGAGGCGATCGCCGAAATGGAAGGCCCCGACGACGACCTCGACGACTGGGATGATGACGAATCCGGCATCGAGGATGACGCGGAGGATGCCGAAGACGAGCGCGACGCCAACGGGCTCGACGACGACTTCGAAGACGATGTCGAAGACGAGCGGGAAGACGAATTCGAGTACGACGAAGAGCACGAAGAAGAAGACATGGAGCACGAGGACGACTTCGAGGACGGCGAGGACATCGACGAGGACGAATTTGACGAGGAGGATGACGACGACGATTACGACGAGGATGACGACGACTGAGTCCCCTCCAGCCCGCTAAACGGCAAAAATCCCCCGCCGGAGCGATCCGCGGGGGATTTTTTTGCGCCACGTCATAGTTTCGGTGCCGGAAAACCCATAATCTCTGATCTGACATAACGCTGGACCCGTCCGCGCATGTACCGAAGGTTTGCCTCAATTGTCGTTCTCACCATCGTCGCCTCGCTGGCGGCTGCGCCGGCTGACGCCAGGACGGCCGAGGAGTCGTTCGCCGACGGCAATCGCCTGTTCCGCGCCGATCTCTACTGGGCCGCGCTGCTCCGGTACAGCCAGGCGGCGGAACTGGGGATGGATACGCCCCTGCTGCACTACAACACCGGTATTGCGCATTACCGCGCCGGCCAGCACATTCGCGCGCGGGAGGCGCTGCAAAAAGCGCTGGCCGACCCGGCACTCGTCAACGTGGCACATTACAACCTCGGGCTCAATGCATGGGCGCTCGGTGAAACCGACGAAGCCCTGCGCTGGTTTCGCCTCGTGCGCAACCAGCAGACCGACGAGCAACTGCAACGCCTGGCCACCGTCGCGACCGCGCGCATACATGCCGCCCGGGAGGAGCCGGTTATTGTCCGCGAACCGACCGACACGCGCGATGACGGGCGGGAGTTCACCGAGCTCGAGTTGCGCGCGTTGCTCGGCTACGGGCAGGACAGCAACGTGTTTCGATCCCCGGATCAGCCGTATATCGACTATGCCGACCCGGACCGGCCGCTGGTCATACCGACGGTGCAGAGCGGTGGCTTCGTGCCTTTCAGCTTGCTGGCACGCCTGCGCATCAACAGCCTGCCGTTCGAAGGCTTTTTCGGGGCCTATCGTCTCTCCGGCCGTTACTACCTCGACGAAGAGCTCGAGAACGGCAACGAATACATCCACGAGCTCAGCTTCGGCAACCATTACGAGCGCACGGAAGGGGACCGCGAGCGACGCGTGGACAGCGCGTTCACGATCGCCCAGAAAGACGAGGTCTATTACGATCCGGACGACGGTGCAATACGCCGTGTCGACGACGAGGACATCGAAGACCGCATGAATTACATGCGCTACGGCCCGCAGCTGTATGCGCGGCAATCGTGGGATAAGCTGACACTGGGCATCGATCTCAAGGCCCAGCTGTGGGATTACGAGGACACCGGCGTCGTTCCCGAGTACGACCACGAATACTACGCGGCCCGCCTCTACGGCCAGTACAAGTTTACGCCCAACTCACTGCTCCGGGTCACGGCCGAATATTACAGTCGCCGCTTCGGAAACCGCCCCTCATACAACCTGGACGGGCAACAACTTGTCGGCAACCCCGGCATTCGCTACGACTACCTGGCGCTCGGCATTCGCGGACGGTCTCGCCTTACCGACGGCCTCTGGTTCGGCATCGACGTCGAGCATACGGAACGTACCGACCAGTACGTCGGCTACTACGACTACAGCCGCGACAGCATCGCTGGCGAACTGCACTGGACGCCGGCGACGCGCTTCGCCCTCGTGGGCCGCGCGGTCTACAACCTCTATGATTTTCCGAACGCCTTTGCGTTTCATGAGCCGACCCTGGCACAAAGAACCCAGGAATCGCTGATCGCGACGCTCGAGGCCCGCTTCCATATCAACCGGCATTTCAGCATCGTGGCCGAGGCGCACCACCGTGAGGTCGTCTCGAACGATATCCGTATCCAGTATGACCGCACGCGCTACCTGATTGGCGTTCGTTGGCGCCTGTAGAACTGCTAAACTCTCGCGCTTTCCCCAGCCGGCCGGGCGCCAGATGGACGTTACCCCCATCATCGACAACCTGAACGACGCGCAACGCGAGGCCGTTACGGCACCCGCGAGGCCCACGCTCGTCATCGCCGGCGCCGGAAGCGGCAAGACCCGCGTGCTTGTCCACCGGGCGGCCTGGCTCATCGATGTCGAGGGCGTGTCGCCGCACAGCCTGCTGGCCGTGACATTCACGAACAAGGCAGCGGCGGAGATGCGCGGCCGAATCGAGGAACTGCTCGATGTGCCCGTGCAGCACCTCTGGATCGGCACGTTTCATGGTCTTGCCCATCGCATGCTGCGGCGCCACTGGCGCGAAGCGGGGCTGCCGCAGAACTTCCAGATCATCGACTCGGACGACCAGCTGCGCCTGATAAAGCGCCTCCTGAAAAACCTCGAGGTCGACGACAGCCAGTGGGTGCCGAGAGAGGTCCAGTGGTTCATCAATGCGCAGAAAGACGAGGGCCTGAGGCCGCAGCACCTCGACGACGAGCGCGACCCGCATCGCCGCCAGATGATCTCGCTGTATGCCGCCTACGAAGAACAGTGCCAGCGTGGCGGGCTCGTCGACTTTGCCGAACTCCTGCTGCGTGCCCACGAATTGTTGCGCGACAACAAGGAACTGCTCGAGCACTACCGGCGCCGCTTCCGGCACCTGCTCGTCGACGAGTTCCAGGACACCAACGCGATTCAGTACGCCTGGCTGCGCCTGCTCGCGGGCAGCGACGGCGTCCCGTTCGTGGTCGGTGACGACGATCAGTCCATCTACCGCTGGCGCGGCGCCCGCGTCGAGCACATCGACCAGTTCCGGTCGGACTTCCCGGACACGACGGTCGTCAAGCTGGAGCAGAACTACCGGTCGACAGCGACGATCCTCGATGCCGCCAATGCCGTGATTGCCCACAATGCGTCGCGGCTTGGCAAGAACCTCTGGACCGAGGGAACCGAGGGCGAACCGATCAAGGTCTACTCGGCATACAACGAGCGGGACGAGGCGGATTTTGTCATCGGCCGGCTGCGCGACTGGATCGACCAGGGCAACCTGCGGGCGGATGCGGCCATACTCTATCGTTCGAACGCCCAGTCCCGTGTGCTCGAGGAGGGCCTCATCAACGCCGCGATTCCGTATCGGGTCTACGGCGGCCTGCGCTTCTTCGAGCGCATGGAGATCAAGGACGCCCTCGCGTACCTGCGCCTGATCGCGCACCGGGACGACGATGCTTCGTTCGAGCGCGTCGTCAACAAGCCGACCCGCGGCAT
>JARRMH010000184.1:0-5307 GCA_037386205.1 Woeseiaceae bacterium
GCAACGCGATGACCCCCGAGGGCTGGCTCAAGGTACCTCAGGTCGGCGGCGTGCATATCGGGAACGACGTCGAGATCGGCGCAAACACGACAATCGACTGCGGCGCGATCGACGATACTGTTATCGAGGCTGGCGTACGCATCGATAACCTGTGCATGATCGGCCACAATGTCCACATCGGGGCACACACGGCCATGGCGGGACAGACCGCCATCGCCGGCAGCACGACCATTGGCAAACGCTGTATGTTTGCAGGCAATAGCGGTGCCGTCGGGCACATCAGTATCTGTGATGACGTCGTGATCCTCGGCAAGGCCATGGTCACGAAGGACATCACCGAACCGGGACCTTACAGCGGCATGTTCTCTGCGGAGCCGGCCAAACGCTGGGCGAAGATCGTGGGCAGGGTGCGGCGCCTCGATGCACTGCATGCGAGAGTCAGGAAACTGGAAGACAGATGATTCATTCAACAGCTATTGTCTCCAAAAGGGCAACGATTGCTGCCGATGTCGAGATCGGCCCGTACAGCATCATCGGTGACGACGTGCACATCGACAGCGGGACGCGTATCGGTAGCCACGTCGTCATCAATGGCCCGACCCGGATCGGGCGCGACAACCACATCTACCAGTTCGCCTCGATCGGCGACGATCCCCAGGACAAAAAATACGCGGGCGAACCCACCAGCCTCGTGATTGGCGATCGCAATACCATTCGCGAATTCTGCACGTTCAGCCGCGGCACGGCGCAGGACCTCGGCGAAACCCTGATGGGGGACGACAACTGGATCATGGCCTACGTCCATGTCGCCCACGACTGTGTCATCGGCAACAACACGATCATGGCCAATAACACGACGCTGGCCGGGCACGTGCACGTCGGCGACTGGGTAATATTCGGCGGTTTTTCGGGAGCACACCAGTTCTGCAGGATCGGCGCCCACGCGTTCCTCGGCATGTACTCCGGCGTCAATCGTGATGTTGCCGCGTATACCATGGTATCGGGCCAGCCCGCCGTCGCGCGGGGGATCAACAGCGAAGGACTGCGGCGCCGCGGATTCTCGGTCGAGCAGATCAGGAATATCAAGAAGGCGTATCGCATCGCGTTCCGGCAGGGAAAACGCCTCGAGGAGGCAATCGACGAGATCGGCGCGCTGGTCGATGCGCAGCCCGAGCTGCAGCCGTTCTTCGATTCTCTGCGTTCGTCCGAACGCGGCCTCGCGCGCTAGACCCCGACCATGAAATTCGGCCTGGTTGCTGGCGAGGCATCCGGTGACGTACTGGGTGCCGGGCTGATTCGTGCATTGCGCCAGCAGCTGCCCGAGGCGCGGTTCGAGGGCGTGGCCGGGCCTGCCATGGTCGCCGCCGGCTGCGAGCAGTGGGAGCCGAGCGATTCGCTGGCGGTCATGGGCCTCGTAGAACCGCTCCGGCACGTGCCGCGCCTGTTGCGGCTGCGCCGCGAGCTCCACAGACGCTGGCAGGCCTCGCCACCGGACGTGTTCATCGGTATCGATGCACCGGACTTCAATCTCGGACTCGAGACGCGACTGCGCCGGGCGGGCATACGCACGGCCCATTACGTGAGTCCGACCATCTGGGCCTGGCGCGCCGGACGCGTGAACAAGGTGCGGGCGGCCGCCGATACCGTGTTGTGCATACTGCCGTTCGAGCCTGAAATCTATGCACGACACGGCGTCGACGCCGTGTTCGTCGGTCATCCGAAGGCCGACGAGGCGCCGGACGTTGTCGATACGTCGGGCGCGCGCGCCCGGCTTGACCTCGACGCCCCCGAGGTCGTGGCCGTGCTGCCGGGCAGCCGCAGAGGTGAAGTCGAGCGACTGGGGGGAACACTGGCCGCTGCGGCGGCGCTTATCGCGCATGACCGGGCGGACGTGCAATTCGTCACGCCGCTGGCAACGCCGGCGTTGCGGAGGATCTTTGCCTCGCAAGTGGCCGGCGCGGGAGTGGCCGACCGTTTCACGCTGGTCGACGGTGAATCGCAGCTGGCAATGAGCGCCGCTGACGTGGTGCTGGTGGCGTCGGGGACGGCCGTCCTCGAGGCAGCGCTGTTGCGCAAGCCGGCCGTTGCCGCATACCGTCTCGCGCCGCTGACCTACTGGATGGGCAAACACCTGTTCCGCGTCAAGCTGACGCACTTCACGCTGCCCAACCTTTTGACCGACGAGCCGTTGATCCCCGAATTCATGCAGCAGGATGCCCAGCCGGAGCCGCTGGCCGAGGCCGTCCTGGCACTGCTCGCGGACCCCGACAGGCGCCGTTCCATCAGCGCCAGATTTGATAGACTGCGCGAGGAGCTGGCGCTGGATGCTGACCAGCGCGCCGCCGCCGCAGTGATGCGGCTGGCGCGGCATTAACGGGGCGAAAATCACACCACTGATGCGGCAGGCAGGATTGTTCGAATTGAAGGGGCTCGTCGCCGGCGTCGACGAAGCCGGCCGCGGCCCGCTCGCCGGCCCGGTGGTCGCCGCGGCGGTCATCCTGCGGCCCGACGACGCTATCGAGGGGCTGGCGGATTCCAAGAGGCTGTCGGCGCCGACGCGCGACCGGCTGGCGGCCGAGATCCGTCGGCGCTGCCTGTCGTGGGCCGTCGGCTGGGCCGACCCGGCCGAGATCGACGACATCAATATCCTGGTGGCGACAATGCTGGCTATGCGTCGCGCGATCGGCAACCTGTCGATCATGCCGGACGCTGTGCGCGTGGACGGTAACCGGCTGCCGGACCTGGCCTTCGGCGACGTCGTTGTCGACGGCGAGGCCGTTATTGGCGGCGACGGCAAAGTGGCGGCCATCAGCGCCGCCTCGATCATCGCGAAGACGACGCGCGATGGCATCATGCAGTTTCTCGACCGAATTTACCCCGAGTACGAATTCGCCCGGCACAAGGGGTACGGGACGGCAGTGCACCTCGAGCGCCTGCGCGTGCACGGACCCTGCCGTCAGCACCGCAACAGTTTCGCACCGGTGAGGGCAGCGAGTTGAAAGAGCCGGCCTTCGTCCATCTGCACGTCCATACCGAGTATTCCCTCGTCGACAGTACGGTGCGGATACCAGCGCTGATGGCGCAGTGTGCCGATCAGGGCATGCCGGCCGTCGCGCTGACCGACAAGAACAACGTCTTCGGGCTCGTCAAGTTCTACCGCAAGGCTTTGGCGGCCGGGATCAAGCCGATCATCGGTGCGGACATGCGCATCTACAACGCGGACGACCCCGCGCGGCCGTTCACGCTCGTGCTGCTGGTACAGGACCGCGACGGGTATCGCAACCTGTCCCGGCTGATTACGCGCAGCTACATCGAAGGGCAGTATCGCGGCGAGCCGATGGTGCGACGCGAGTGGCTGGACCGGGAGAGTTGCGACGGGCTGATCGCCCTGTCCGGGGGATTGCAGGGCGACGTCGGGCATGCGCTGCATGCCAATCACCGCGATGCCGCGCTCCGGATGCTGGATGGATGGCGCGAGGTGTTTCCCGGGCGTTTCTACCTCGAACTGATTCGCACCGGGCGCAGCGGCGAGGAAAACTGCGTACGCGCGAGTCTCGAGCTCGCATCTGAAACCGGCACGCCGGTCGTTGCCACGAACGACGTCCGGTTTCTCGACCCAGACGATTTCGACGCCCACGAGGCGCGGGTTTGCATTCATGCGAGCCGGGTGCTGGCCGATCCCGACCGGCCGCGAGGCTACAGTCGGCAGCAATACCTGCGGTCGGCCGACGAAATGGCCGAGCTGTTCGCCGATGCGCCCGCGGCGCTCGCCAACTCCGTAAAAATCGCACAGCGTTGCAACCTCGACCTCAAGCTTGGTGAGAGCGTGTTGCCGGCGTTCCCGGTGCCCGACGGACAGGATGAAGCGGCGTTTCTCGAGGCGGAGGCGCGGCGTCGGCTCGACGAGGCGCTGGCGCGGATCTATGAGGAACGCGACCTTCCCGATCCGGAGAAAGCCGCCTTTCGTGAGCCGTACGTGCAGCGACTCGAGGCCGAGCTCGACGTTATCCAGTCGATGGGTTTTCCGGGCTACTTCCTGATCGTTGCCGACTTCATGCGGTGGGCCCGCGAAAACGATGTCCCTGTGGGTCCCGGTCGCGGCTCCGGTGCGGGATCGCTGGTTGCCTGGGTGCTCGGCATCACGGACCTCGACCCACTGAAGCACGACCTGCTGTTCGAGCGTTTCCTGAATCCGGAGCGCGTATCGATGCCGGATTTCGACATCGATTTCTGCATGGAAGGTCGGGACGACGTAATCGACTACGTCGCGGAGCGTTACGGTCGCGAGCGCGTGTCGCAAATCATCACGTTCGGCACGATGGCGGCCAGGGCGGTGATTCGGGACTGCGGCCGCATACTCGGCCAGCCCTATGGTTTCGTCGATCGCATTGCCAAGCTGGTGCCGTTCGAGATCGGCATGACGCTCGACAAGGCGCTCGAGGATTCCGAGGAACTCGCGGCGATGTACCGCGACGACGAGGAGGTCGCGGCCATCATCGACCTCGCGAAGTCCCTCGAAGGACTGGTTCGCAACGCGGGCAAGCACGCGGGGGGCGTGGTCATCTCGCCCGGGCCGCTTACCGATTTTGCGCCGCTGTATTGCGAGGAGGGCGGCGTAAACGTCGTCACGCAGCTCGATAAGGACGACGTCGAGGCGATCGGTCTCGTCAAGTTCGACTTCCTCGGCCTGAAGACGCTGACGATCATCGACTGGGCCGTACGTAACGTGAACGCCACCGACCCGGAGCTCGGGTTTGACCTCGGCAGTATCCCCGAACGCGATGCGAAGACGTTCGAACTGCTGCGCAGTACGCAGACGGCGGCCGTGTTTCAGCTGGAGTCCAGCGGCATGCGCGAGTTGATCAAGCGCCTGCGCCCGGACCAGTTCGACGATCTGGTGGCCCTCGTGGCGCTGTTCCGGCCCGGGCCGCTGCAATCCGGCATGGTGGAGGACTTCATCACCCGCAAGCATGCGGCCAACAAGGCCGACATCGATTACCTGCATCCCGACCTCAAGCCCGTCCTCGAGGAAACCTACGGGGTCATCCTCTACCAGGAACAGGTCATGCAGATCGCGCAGGTACTCGCCGGCTACACACTGGGCGAGGCAGACCTGTTGCGACGTGCCATGGGCAAGAAAAAGCCCGAGGAGATGGCGAAGCAGCGCGCAATCTTCGTGACCGGTGCCACCGATCGCGGGGTCGCCGAGAAGACGGCAACCCATATCTTCGATCTGATGGAGAAGTTCGCCGGCTACGGTTTCAACAAGTCGCACTCGGCAGCCTATGCCGTACTGTCGTACCAGAC
>JARRMH010000185.1:0-5265 GCA_037386205.1 Woeseiaceae bacterium
AGAGTATCCGCACCGCGTGGGCAGCATCCCTTGGCGTACGGTCCTTGGGCATCCACGCGATCCCGAGCTCGCGGCAGGTCTTCTCGAAGTAGGACTCAACCTCATCTCGGTCGAACTTGGCGCTGAGGCCAGCGAGAATGCGGAGGCTGGCGCCATCAGCTCCCGAGCGAAGCTGCTCCACGGCCCACTCGATATAGTCTTCTGCCTGGAGGTAGCCGAAGGCGTTGGCAAGGGCGTGTTTGGTGTGATGGCAGCGGAGGCAATTGCTGACTGCAAGGACTATGTGCAGCCAAGGAACCAGGCGATCTGCGAGAATCAAACCGAAGCCGTCATGAAATTCAGCCAGAGCGTGTACCCCGAACTCAAGCCTGCCAAAGATACCCCAAGTGCCGAGGAGCTCTCGAATGATCTCGATACTTTCATTCAGCAGAGACGCATGCCGACGGTCAGCAACAAAGACGACACTGAAGAGGATTCAACACGGTAACGACGGGTCGCGGCCGCGGGGACTGCGAAATCCCGTTTATGGTTGGCCACAAGCTCCTCGTCTCGGCTGATGACGGCACTCTCGCCTAATAAACACTGTTACTGGAGAAGCAATGGGAATTGCGGAGAACAAACAAGTCGTCCTCGATTTTTACGACGCTGCAGCGCGGGGAGATATGGACGCCTGTTTCTCATTATTGGCCGATGACATTGTATGGACAAATATCGGTGCAACGAAATTTTCGGGTACCTACAGCGGTAAACAGGCACTGATAGGAGACCTCCTGGAGCCCCTGTTTGGCCAGCTAAAAGCAGGAATTTCCTCAACAATCGAGTGCTTGATCGCAGAGGGTGACAGCGTCGTCGCGCAGACATCGGGCACGGCAGAAACTGTGGACGGCACGCCCTATAACAACACCTACTGCCAGGTTATTCAGATCCGTAATGGGCGGATTGCGAACGTAAAGGAATACATGGATACAGCGCTGATAGACGCGGTATTCGGCGCTGTCTGAACAGACGTTTTGCGGGTGGTAAATCCGCATCGAGACAACGAATTGGTAACCGGCGCAGGATGCACAGAACCCATGTTACAGTTAGAAGCCCTTATTCAAAATAAGGAAGGCGAAACCATTTGGGCGAGTCCGGCCACGCTATACTGGACTCGTTTGGTCAAATCAGAAAAATAAAGGGTGATAGAAAAATGAGCATCATGTCAAAAATGCTGGTAAAGACCGGCAAGAAAGTCGCTACGGGCGCTGTCAAGGACTTCGCGGGCACGCAGCTGACTAATATTGCGGTCAAGTCTACCTCAAAGTTGCTGGGCATCGATGAAGGCAAAGTGGATCGGGTACTCGAAGCGGGCATCCCGTCGATGATCTTCGCCGGGGCCGAAGACGAAGGGATCGCGAAGCGCCTGTTCCACTCAGCCAAAGACAAGGGCAGGGGCAAGGACCAAAGTCGGGAAGAATCGGAGAAGCACTTCTTTGATATCTTTGGCGACAAGGGACGCAAGATGAACAGGGAAATCGCAGCGGAGACTGACGCGACCGAAGAAGAAGTCGACAGCATTATGGGAGCATTCCTGCCGACCTTCGAAGGCGTCATCGCTGAAGAAGACCCGAAGGACGAAAAGAAGTTGATGAAGATGTTCCGCAAGGATGCCGATCATGCTCGCGAGCACGGCCACGGCTGGGTCGGCAATATGATGGGACGACTCTTCGATTGATGATCGACAGGCGACCTGCGGCTGTCCGCGAAAACAACCAGAAAGGAACACTGATGAAGAAAGCAATAAAAGAATTACCAACTCGACTCGAAGCTGGCGGTGTCTGTTTTAACGGCCTGGACTGGGGCGATACCAACGTTGCCCGAGTTCGGTTCCCTGCCGGGGCAGACGCCACTCCGCTGCTGGAGGGTTTACCGGACAATCTTTGTCAGTGCCCGCACTGGGGAACCGTCGTCAAAGGGTCCATACATGTGACCTATGCAGACGGCACCGAAGAGACAGTTAACGCCGGCGACGTCTATTACTGGCCCCCGGGACACACGGTCAGGGTTGACGAGGATTACGAGGCGATTGAGTTCAGTCCGAGCGACCAGATGGGTGAGCTCATGAATCACCTTGAAGCGAAACTGAAAGCGTAAACTTTGTGCATGTCCGAGTGTCGGGGCCCTTGACCGGGCCCCGTGCTCATTTCGGGAAAGACCGATGAAACGATTTTTGTTGGTTGCCGCGGTCGTACTTTCGGGTTGTACCGGAATTCCCGACGGCATCGAACCCGTTGACAACTTCGAGCTCGAGCCGTATCTCGGCACCTGGTACGAGGTAGCGCGGCTTGATCACAGGTTCGAGCGCGGGTTGTCGAATGTGACGGCGAATTACTCGCTGCGCGATGACGGTGGTGTCAGGGTTCTGAACCGTGGTTACCATACCGAGAAAGGCAAGTGGGACGAAATCGAAGGCAAAGCCTACTTCGTCGGCGAGCCCGGTGTCGGGCGGCTCAAGGTCTCGTTCTTCGGACCCTTCTACAGCGCTTACAACGTATTTGAGCTTGGCAAAGACTACGAGTACTCGATGGTTGCCGGCTCGAACCGCTCTTACCTCTGGATTCTGGCGAGGGAAGCAGAGCTACCGCAGGCGATGCTGGACGAGCTTCTCGCCAAAGCGGAGGCGGCCGGCTACGACACGTCCGAACTGATCTTCGTCGACCACGACAGGGCGCCTTGAGGCCAGCGGAGTAGTTGCTGTTGACTCCCCGTCAGCGCCTGTTTATCTCGTCGCACTTCGTCGGGTCCAGCTGGCAGGCCAGGACCTGATTTGGCGGAGGACGATAGTCCTTCTCGACAACCTCCTCGATAACTTCCTTTCCGACCCAGGCCCAGGATTGCGCGCTGCAGCCGGACAGAAGCCCCAGGGCCGCTATCCAGACGGTGGTTCTCAACATCCTGTAAACCTTTGTCGTATCGACCGCATTCCCGCCAGGACGCAGATTTTAGCAGGTGAACCAATTCATGTTGAGCGCGAGCGCTCGTTTAACCGGGGCACGAAGAGGTTCCGTGTTTCGAGCGCAACAGGTTCTTGAAGGGAATGAATGAACGGTTCACTCCACTCCACACGGAGTTTGACGAAAGATTCGCTCACGCCTATATTGACAAGGCACCATCGCAATGCACTAAGAGAAACGCGCACGCCCTGTGACGTGCGACAGAAGAATTTCCACTGCAACCGGTGAGTCTCATGCCAATATTGCGCCGCTCGGCGATCGCTTCCTATTCACTGCTGGCGATTCTGATCGCCGGTTCCGCCCTCGTCTTGTTCACGCCCTCGCGGGCCGATGCGCAGCTGATTACGATGTCCTCGGAATGCCGGGAGTCCGTTGCCAGCGGCGATGCGATGAACGCGGCGGGTAATCATCAGGATGCCCTGAACCTGTTCACGAGCATCGCGGAGGAGTGCGACACCAAGGATGGCCGCGAGGCCGTTCAGGTAGGACTCGCGCAGGCGCACAACGGTCTCGGTCAATACAACGAGGCAATTGCAGCGGCCGATCAGGCACTCGAGGTCTCGGACCAGGATAGCCTTGGCGCATTCCACGAAAAAGCCGTTGCGCTGGAGGCACGGGGCGATCTGCAGGCCGCCAAGGACCAGTACCTGGCCATCATCGGACTCACAGAGAACAACGTCGACACGGCGGCCCGGGCCAACAACTACGCAAAGGTCGCGGACCTGGAGTACAGGAGCGGGAACCGTCAATCGGCCGACGAGTATCTCGACCAGGCCATCGAGCTGGATCCCGACAATCCCGCTTATAACGTGCAGCGCAGCGACTGGGCTACTAACGAAGGTGACGCCACACGGGCCGCCGCCGAACTCGATGCCGCTGCCGCCAAGGGTGGCTCGAGTCCGGAGATGTATGCCATTCGTTTTGAGTCGAATCTCAAGTCGATGCAGGAGAAGTACGGCACTGACAACGTCCAGGCGCTCCGTTCCAGCATGACAGCGGCGGAGACGGAATCGATTTGCGGTGATGCGCGCGCCGCCATCGACAGCGGGCTCGCCGATATGCAAATCGACATGTTCGCCGCGCTCGTCTGCAAGTGATTACCTGACCCGATTACCCCGAGAGGATAACAACGCCATGAAAACGAACGTACTTGTCGCAATACTCTGCCTGGCCATCATCGTGGCCGGCTGCGAGGGCATGAACCGGATGCAGAAGGGTGCTCTGGGTGGCGCCGCGGCTGGCGCGGCAACCGGTGCGCTGGTATCCGACAATATCTGGGGCGTGCTCATCGGTGCCGCGGTCGGTGGTGCGGCGGGCGCGGCCATCGGCAAGCATATGGATGAGCAGGCCAAGGAACTCGAGCAGGCCGTGCCAACGTCTGAAGTACAACGCGTCGGCGAAGGCATCAACATGACGTTCGCGTCCGGCCTGATGTTCAATATCAATTCTGCCACCATACAAGAGTCCTACAAAGACGACCTCCGCGCCGCGGCTGGTGTTTTCCAGAAATACGACGACACGAACATTCTCGTCGAGGGCCACACGGACGACACGGGTTCCGACGACCTGAACATGAACCTGTCCCGACAGCGGGCTGACAACGTTGCAAACTTCCTGGCAGCAAACGGCGTCGATCGCACGCGACTCCAGACGAAAGCCTTCGGGGAGACCCAGCCGAAATATCCTAACGATTCGGACGCCAATCGCTCGAAGAATCGACGTGTCGAACTGGCTATTTATGCCAACGACGATATGGTTGCGTCCGCCGAGGCCGGGACTTTGTGAGCTGACGTGTTCCGGGCCTGCGTCTCGCCCGGTCTCGTACGGTGGTTTTCTGACGTTTCCCACAGCTGTCTCAGCGGATGCCGGATGGCAAGCTGCGCTCGGTGGACCTGTGCGTGCTGAGCCGCACGAGTCACCAGATCGCTGGCGACTGGAAATGGTCGATACCCATCCCGCGTATACGCAACAGCGGGGTTATTCTTTTTGAGAGACGGTCGTAAGCAGTTGCGCGTATGGCGACCGCGTGCCCGGCTGTCAGAATACGCAACGGATGACCGATTTTGGAGAATTCGACGTGAAGGCAACTCTTTCGCTGCTCGCCACCGCGACCCTGGCCGCCGGCCTGCTGCTTACCCAGGCTGCGTGCACCGACACGACCGAGCAATCCGCGGAGGAAAACCCCGCCCTCGCCGCCCCGGTGCCGGAGGGCATGGTCCGGGGCACCGTGCTCGAGACGATGGACGCGGCCGGTTATACCTACGTGCTGCTC
>JARRMH010000186.1:0-5260 GCA_037386205.1 Woeseiaceae bacterium
CGGGCATGACCGTCAATCGCTACTGTTCGTCGGGCCTGCAGGCGATCGCGATCGCCGCGGGGCGCGTGGTCGTCGAGGGCGCTCCCGTCGCGGCCGCAGGCGGCGTCGAGTCCATCTCGCTCGTGCAGCTGAACGGCTCCCTGAATCGCGATCACATGACGGAAGACAAGCTGTTCGCGCGCTTGCCTGCATTATGGATGACGATGATCGAGACCGCGGAAATCGTCGCAGAACGTTACGGCGTCAGCCGGGAACAGCAGGACGAGTTTGCGCTGGTCAGCCAGCAGCGCACGGCCGCGGCGCAGGAAGCCGGGCGATACGCGGACGAGATCGTGCCTCTGACCGCAAGGATGAAAGTCGTCGACAAGGAGACCAAGGAAGAATCCTTCGTCGAGCGAACGGCCGACCGCGACGAGTGCAACCGCCCGGACACGACGCTCGAAGGACTCGCGTCGCTCAAGCCCGTGTTCAAGGGCGGGCAGCAGGTCAAGGAAGGGAAGTACATCACGGCCGGCAACGCCAGCCAGCTCAGCGACGGTGCAAGTGCGTGCATCGTGATGAGCGACAAGGAGGCCGAACGCCGCGGCGTCGAACCGCTGGGCGCATTCAAGGGCTTTGCCGTCCACGGCTGCGATCCCGATGAGATGGGCATCGGACCGGTATTTGCCGTGCCGAGGCTGCTGGAGCGCCACGGCCTCAGCGTCGACGACATCGACATCTGGGAACTCAACGAAGCGTTCGCGTCGCAGGCGGTCTACTGCCGGGACACGCTTGGCATTGATCCGGAGAAGGTCAACGTCAACGGCGGCGCCATCTCGATCGGACACCCGTTCGGCATGACCGGCGCACGCTGCGCGGGCCACCTGCTGCTCGAGGGCAGGCGGCGCGGTGCGAAGCTCGGCGTTGTCACGATGTGCGTTGGCGCCGGCATGGGCGCCGCCGGCCTGTTCGAAATTTATTCCTAGGGCAACGACATGAATTTTGAGCTGACAGACAGGACTCGCAAGCTGCGGGAGCAGGTGCGCTCTTTCATGGGCGAGCACGTGTATCCCAACGAGGCGCGGTACGAGGAGCAGGTCGAGGCCGATCCGTGGAATACGCCGCCCGTCCTCGAGGAACTCAAGAGCCGGGCACAAAAGGCGGGGCTCTGGAACCTGTTCCTGCCGCCCGATTACGGCGAGTACAGCCCGGGCCTGACCAATCTCGAGTACGCGGTCCTCGCCGAGGAAATGGGGCGCGTCCCGTGGTCGGCCGAAGCCTTCAATTGCTCGGCCCCCGATACCGGCAACATGGAAGTGCTGGCCCGGTACGGGAACGACGAACAGCAGAAAGCATGGCTCGAACCGCTGCTCGCCGGCAGGATCCGCTCTGCGTTCGCGATGACGGAGCCCGACGTGGCCTCGAGCGATGCGACCAACATCGAAACCTCGATCGTCCGGGACGGTGACGAATACGTCATCAACGGCAAGAAGCACTACATCAGCGGCGCCTGCCGCAAGCAGTGCGCGATCCACATCGTCATGGGCAAGACCGACCCGGACAATGAAAACCGCTACATCCAGCAGTCGCAGGTGCTCGTGCCGAGCGACACGCCCGGCGTCACCGTCACGCGACCGATGCGGGTGTTCGGCAGCGACGATGCTCCGGACGGGCATGCCGAGGTGATTTACGACAATGTCCGCGTGCCGGTGACCAACCTGGTGCTGGGCGAAGGGCGCGGTTTCGAGATCGCTCAGGGCCGGCTCGGGCCGGGGCGCATTCATCACTGCATGCGCATGATCGGCATGGCGCAGCGCGCGCTCGAGATGATGTGCGACCGGGCCAACACGCGGGTCGCTTTCTATCGCCCCCTGATCAAGCAGCAATCGGTCCGGGAAGACATCGCGAAGTCGCTGTGCGAAATCGAGCAGGCGCGTCTCCTGACCCTGAAAACAGCGGACATGATGGACAAGGTCGGCAACAAGGCGGCGAAACAAATGATCGCCATGATCAAGATCGCGGCGCCCACCATGGCCTGCAGGGTCGTCGACAGGGCTATCCAGGTGCACGGCGGCGCCGGCCTCGGGCAGGATACGCCGCTCGCACGCATGTACGCCTACGCCCGCATCATGCGCATCGCGGACGGACCCGACCAGGTGCACATGATGCAACTGGGGCGGGACTATGCCGCGGCCCGGGCCGTATAGCCGCAAAGGAGAGTCTTTTGAAAGCACTAGTCTGCAAGCAATTCGGACCCATCGAGGACGTCGAGTTACAGGAGCTGCCGAGTCCCGAACCCGGCCCCGGGCAGGTCCTCGTCGACGTGCGCGCCGCCGGCGTCAACTTTCCCGACCTGCTGGCGGTGCAGGGCAAGTACCAGATCCGTTCCGAACCGCCGTTTACGCCGGGTGCGGAACTCTCGGGCGTCATCGCGCAGCTCGGCGAAGGTGTCGAGGGTTTTTCCGTCGGGGACGAGGTAATCGGCATCTTCGCGGGCGGGGCGTTCGCCGAACAGTGTGTCGTGGATGCCACCAACCTGTTTCGCAAACCGGCGTCGATCTCCTTCGAGCAGGCGGCCGGCCTGTCGATAACGTACGGCACCTCCTATTATGCGTTGAAGCAGCTCGCAAAGATCCAGCCCGGCGAAACGATCCTCGTGCTGGGCGCCGCCGGCGGCGTCGGCACGTCCGCGGTGCAGCTCGCCAGCGCCATGGGTGCGCGTGTGATCGCAGCAGCGAGCACGGCCGAAAAACTCGAGTTCGCTACCCGCGCCGGTGCCGACGAAGTGATCAACTACAGCGATGAAGACCTGCGCGACCGCATCAAGGAACTGACGGACGGCAAAGGCGTGGACGTCATCTACGATCCCGTCGGCGGCGACCTGTCGGAAACCGCATTTCGCTCCATTGCCTGGGGCGGCCGGTTCCTGGTCATCGGCTTTGCGGCCGGTACCATTCCCAAGCTGCCGCTCAACCTGCCGCTGCTCAAGTGCGCGTCGGTCATCGGCGTGTTCTGGGGCAGCTGGATCCGGAAGTTCCCCGAGGAAGGCGCCGCCAATGTCGAGGAGCTCGCGGAAATGATTGCGAGCGGACGCCTCGACCTGCTGGTTACGGAAGTCTACCCGCTCGACGATTACCTCGACGCGTTTCGGGCGATAGACGAGCGCCGGGCCCGGGGCAAGGTCATCCTGTCGATGTCGGGCGCATGATGGCACCACTGCGCACGCAGGACCTGCCGTCGCTGGTTGGCACGAAACTCGAGCCGACCGAGTGGTTCGAGATCACGCAGGACCGCGTAAACCGGTTTGCCGAAGCCACCGACGACTTCCAGTTCATTCACGTCGATGCCGAACGGGCCGCAAAAACGCCGTTTGGCGGCACGATCGCCCACGGCTACCTGACGCTCTCGCTGCTGCCTGTCCTGACCAGCGAGTCCGGCGTGCGGCCGGAAGACGCCGTCATGACCATCAACTACGGCTCCGATGGCTTCCGTTTTCTGGCGCCCGTGCGGGTCGGCAAGCGTGTTCGCCTGTGCCGCAAAATTGTGGACGCACACGAGCGAAAACAGGGACAATGGCTCGTCAAGACTGCCGTGACCATCGAAATCGAAGGCGAGGAAACGCCCGCGATGACCGGCGAATTCCTGGCTCTGTACGTGACCGACTGACACAAATGATTCCGACCGGCAACTTTGTCTGTGATCCCCTTCGCGCGATCCTCGATTCCCGCGAGGATGCGGTGCTCGCGGTAATCGCGGACGTTCAGGGCCCCTCCTACCGTCCCGTCGGCGCGACGATGGCGATCGTGGGCGACGCCGGGCGGACGGGCTCCCTCTCGTCCGGTTGTGTCGAGAACGACATCGCGCTGCACGCCGCACGAGTGCTGGCATCGGGAAGCCCCGAGATCATCCGTTACGGCCAGGGCTCCCCTTACGTCGACATCCAGTTGCCGTGCGGCGGCGGGCTCGACATCCTGCTGCTGCCGAACCCGGACCGGCAGGCACTCGCCGACGTCGTGGCAAACCACGAGCAGCGGCGTCCGTGCACCCTCGTTATCGACGTTGTCCTCGGTACGTTGTCGGTCACGTCGACCGGAGCGACGGAACGTGACGGCGATCGCCTTGCGGTGCGCTTCGAACCCGACATCGCATTCCAGGTCTTCGGCAAGGGACCCGTGGCGGCCACGTTTGCCGCGCTGGTCCAGTCCGCCGGCTATCCCGGCACGCTGCTGTCGCAGGATGCGGAAACCCTCGATGCGGCACGCGCAACCGGTTTTGCGACCCGGCAACTGGTCGCACCGAGGTACCCGGACGACCTCGCCACGGACGACCGCACCGCGATCGTGCTGTTCTTCCACGACCATGACTGGGACCCGCCGATACTCGCGGCCGCGCTCGAAACGCCGGCATTCTATGTCGGGGCGCAGGGAGGACGGCGGACGCGCGCCACGCGGTTGCAGGCACTCGAGGAAATGGGTGTCAGCGAACAGGCACGCGCCCGGCTGCATGGCCCGATCGGTCTCATTCCGTCGGCGCGCGATGCGCGGACGCTGGCAATATCCGTCCTGGCAGAGGTACTCGCGGCCGCAATGCCGGACCGGCAGTGATCACGGCCGGCGTTCTCCTCGCGGCCGGCGTGTCGCAGCGCTTTGGCGCGGCCAGCAAATTGCTCGCCAGGTATCGCGGGCGCCCCTTGATCACGCATGCCGCCGGGGCATTGCGCGATGCGGGACTCGACATCCTTATTGGGGTCGTCGCGGACGAAGACGTTGCAGCAGAGCTGGACGGGTTTCACCTCGCGTGGATGCGCACCGATGATCCGTCCCAGTCCCGCAGCCTGCGAGCCGGCATTGCCGCTGCCCGGGAGCGAGATGCCGACCACGCCCTGATTGCGCTGGCCGACATGCCGGCCATGACACCCGGCCACCTGGCCGCGGTGGCCTCGCGCTGCACCGGGCACACCCCGGCCGCCACGAGCAACGGTTCGCGGGCGATGGTCCCGGCATGCTTTCCACGGCAGAGTTTCGACGCGCTCATGGCGCTCGAGGGCGACACGGGCGCCCGATCGCTGCTCGCAGGGCTGCCTGATGACGCGCTGGTCTACGCCGACGAGTCCCTGTTGCTGGATATCGACTCACCGGCCAGGCTGTTTGCCAATCGCTGACCGGAAACGGCTTGCGCTAGTCGACTCGCAGCGAGCGCACTCGCCACAGCAGGAACATCGCCGGGATAACGATAAGCGTGAGTAGGGTCGCGCTGACCATGCCACCAACCATCGGCGCCG
>JARRMH010000187.1:0-15935 GCA_037386205.1 Woeseiaceae bacterium
CCGCCGGCTTCGCGGATGATCAGCGCCCCGGCCGCGCGGTCCCAGGCCTTGAGTCCCGTTTCGAAGAATGCGTCCAGCCGCCCTGCGGCAACGTAACAAAGGTCGAGCGCGGCGGCACCGGGCCGGCGCACGCCCGCCGTGTTGCGAATGATCTTGCCCAGCAGCGCGAGATACGGTTCCGTCTCCATGTCTCCCTGCCGAAACGGAAACCCGGTGCCGACGAGCGCATGATCGAGTTCCCGCCGCCCGCTGACACGGATCTTGTGGTCGTCGAGCGTCGCGCCGTTGCCGCGTGACGCGGTGAACAGTTCCTGGCGCAACGGATCGTAAACGGCGGCGGCTTCGAGACGGCCGTTGACCTGCACACCGACCGATACGCAGAACACCGGGAATCCGTGGAGATAGTTGGTCGTGCCATCGAGCGGGTCAATGATCCACACGGTATCGGATGCGCCGCTGGCGCCCGATTCCTCGGCCAGGATCGCATGCTCGGGATAATGCTTGTGAATGACGTCGATGACGGCAGCTTCGGCTGCGCGGTCGGCTTCACTCACGAAATCGTTGTGGCCCTTCTTCTCGACTTTCAGTTTTTCGAGCTTGGGCAGGTAACGGATCAGCACATTGCCGCCGCGACGCGCCGCCATCACGGCTACATTCTGTAGAGCGTTCATACAACGATTCCGTCAGTGTGAAAGAGCTTCGCGGCCAACGCGCGCGGACGGTAGAATAACCGACTTCCTCTGGCTTGTCCTGAAGCAATGTCAATACGCATCGTACTCGTAGGCACCACGCATCCCGGGAACATCGGCGCGGTCGCGCGAGCGATGAAAAACATGGGGCTCAACGACCTGCGGCTCGTCAACCCGAAGTTTTTCCCGCACGAGGAGGCCACGGCCAGGGCCTCGGGCGCATCGGATATTCTCGATCGCGCCATCGTCAGCGACACGCTGCCAGCCGCGCTGGCCGGGTGTGTCTACGTCGCAGGGGCGAGCGCCCGATCGCGCACGATCAACTGGCCGAGCATGGGGCCGCGTGACTGCGCCGAGCGCATGGTGCAGGAGAGTCGGCAGGGACCGGTGGCCTGCGTTTTCGGCCCCGAGAAGACCGGGCTGCACAATGACGATCTCGATCTTTGCCATACATTGCTGACGATCCCGACCGACCCCGGCTTCAGTTCGCTGAACCTCGCAATGGCGGTCCAGGTCGTCACCTACGAGTTGCGCGTAGCCGGCATGCTCAATGAAGGTCCGGGATACGAGCTCGACGCGCCGCCGGCCACCAGTGACGAGATGGAGCATTTCTACACCCATCTCGAGCAGGTACTGCGCGATATCGAGTTCCTCGATCCCGACAATCCGCGGCACCTGATGCGGCGCCTGCGGCGCCTCTCCATCCGCGCGCGCCCCGACAAGAACGAAATCAATATCCTGCGCGGCATCCTGCGGGCCATCGACCGGCTGGGAGAGCGCAATGGATGAGCGGCCGGTCTACCTGGACTATGCGGCCTCGACGCCGGTGGACCCGCAGATCTGGGATTTCATGCGCGATCTCAGCGCACGAACCTGCGCCAATGCCTCGTCGACGCACGCCGCCGGGCGCCTCGCGCAGTCGGTCATCGCCGACGCGGCGGATCGATTGGCCGCACTGCTGCATACGGAGCCGCGCAAGCTGATCTGGACCTCGGGGGCGACCGAGTCGGACAACCTCGCGATCCTCGGCGGTGCCCGCTATCGCGCGCATCGCGGCCGGCATGTCGTAACGATGCGCACCGAGCACAAGGCCGTCACGGATGCGTTCGCACGGCTCGCCGCAGAGGGGTTCGACGTCACCTGGCTCGACCCGGACCCGAACGGCATACTCGACCCGAACGTTTTTGCTGCCGCGCTGCGCGACGACACGCAGCTGGCCTCGATCATGTTCGTCAACAACGAAACCGGCGTGATGCAGGATATCGATGCTCTCGGCGGGCTCTGCCGTGAGCGCGACATCCTGTTTCACGTCGACGCCGCCCAGGCCGCCGGCAAGGTTCGTATCGACCTCGAGGAGTTGCCCGTCGACCTGTTGTCATTGACGGCCCACAAGTTCTATGGCCCCAAGGGTATCGGGGCGCTGTACATTGCCGACCGGCCCGGCTGCCACGTCGAACCGCTGCTGTTCGGCGGCGGCCAGCAACGTCGCATTCGCCCCGGCACGATGCCCACGGAGCTGATCGCCGGACTCGGCAAAGCGGCGGAGATCGCGACCGAGCGGATGGATGCGGACCTGCGGCACCTGGCCGCGATGCGCGACCGGATGTGGACCGGTATCGCAGATGTCGGCGGCCTTCTCCGCAACGGCGAGGCGGACGGGTTTCCGGGAATCCTGAATGTCAGCGCCGCCGGCGTCGAAGGGGAAAGTCTGCTGCTCGCACTCGAGCCGCTGCTGGTGGCGACGGGCAGCGCCTGTAATTCGACGAACCAGGAGCCCTCGTACGTGCTGCGGGCGCTCGGCCGCAGCGACGCCGAGGCACAGAGCGCCATTCGCTTCAGCTTCGGCCGGCCGACGACCGGGCAGGAGGTCCGGTTTGCGGTCGAGCGCTACCGAGCCGCGGTGGCGCGGCTGCGGGAACTCGCGCCGGGCAGGGCGGCGTGACGGCCGAGCCCTACAGCGCGCGCGTGCGCGAATTATTTGCGGCACCGGCACACGCCGGTGACCTTAAAAGCGGGCAATCTGCGCAGGTGGAGGCACAGGACCTGCGGCTGCGGTTGTCCGCCGTGACAAGCGACGGCGCGATCGCTACCATGCGCTTCAGAGCCTGGGGGTGCCCGCATTCGATCGCGGCGGCCGAGGCGGCCTGTAATGCCCTCGAGGGGCAGCCCGTTGCCGCGCTGCTTGAATTCTCGGCGCACGACCTTATGGAATATCTGTCTGTACCGGTAGAGAAGACCGGTCGTATACTGGTGCTCGAAGACGCGGTTCGCTCGCTCGGGCTCAAGTTTCGCGACGGACCCTGAACTGTAACTGGAAGATTTTCATGGCAATTTCGCTAACGAACGCCGCGGCAGAGCGCGTCCGCAGCTACATCGAACAGCGCAACGATGCGCTCGGGCTGCGTCTCGGCATTACCGAAACGGGTTGTTCGGGCTACTCGTACGTCATCAATTACGCTGAACAAATCGGGGATGACGATGTCGTCTTCGAGGACAAGGGCATCAAGGTCGTGGTCGATCCTGCGGCCCTGCGTCTGATCGACGGTACCGAGGTCGATTTCGTCAAGAATGGCCTCAATGAGGCGTTCAGCTTTAAAAACCCCAACATCAAAGGGGAATGTGGCTGCGGCGAAAGCTTCAACGTCTAGTTTTCCCGTTGTAGAATTAATAGCTTACCTTTTTGCGCGCCCGGCTCGATGCCGGGCGCTTACCATCACACATATGGACCAGAAGGAACCAGCACATGGCCGTTGAGCAGACGCTCTCCATCATCAAGCCCGATGGCGTACAGAAGAACCTGATCGGGGAGATCTACAGTCGCTTCGAGAAGGCGGGACTTGAAATCGTTGCAGCCCGCATGATGCACCTGACCGAAGAGCAGGCGCAGGGCTTTTACGCGGTGCACAAGGAACGCCCCTTTTTCAATGACCTCGTGAGTTACATGACCTCGGGGCCGGTGGTCGTGCAGGTCTTGCGGGGCGAGGATGCCATCGCGAAGAACCGCGAGATCATGGGCGCAACCAACCCGAACGACGCCGCACCGGGCACGATCCGGGCCGACTTCGCCAACAGCATCGAAGAAAACGTCGTGCACGGGTCCGATGCGCCGGAGACCGCGGCGACCGAGATCGCCTTTTTCTTCGGCGACGACGGCGTGTGCCCGCGGACGCGCTAGGCGATTCATGACAGGCGCAGCTGCAACTACCAATCTGCTCGGCATGTCGCAGGATATGCTCGGGCAGTTCTTTGCAGCGCGCGATGAAAAACCGTTCCGCGTGCGCCAGCTGATGCAATGGGTCTACCAGCGCTACGTCACGGACTTCGATGAGATGACGGACCTGTCGAAGAAGTTGCGTGAACAATTGCAGCAAGAAGCCGGGATCGTGCTGCCGCGGGTCCAGTCACGGCATGACTCTGCAGACGGCACGGTAAAATGGCTGTTCGCGACCGACTGTGGCCAGGCTGTCGAGACCGTGTTCATCCCCGAGGCCGGGCGCGGCACGCTGTGCATTTCGTCCCAGGTCGGCTGCGCGCTCGATTGTGCCTTCTGCGCGACCGGTGCGCAGGGCTTCAATCGCAACCTGACGAGTGCCGAGATCATCGGCCAGGTGTTCGTGGCCAACCGGGAACTGCCCCGGCGTGACAATGGCGAGCCAGCTGTGACCAACGTCGTGTTCATGGGGATGGGCGAGCCCCTGGCCAATTACCGGCATGTCGTCCCGGCACTCGAATTGCTGATCTCGGACTGGGGGTTCGGGTTGTCCCGCCGGCGGGTGACGATCAGCACTTCGGGCATCGTGCCGCACATCGACAAGCTCGGCGACGACTGCAACGTGTCACTCGCCGTTTCGCTGCACGCACCCAACGACGAACTGCGCGACCGGATCGTGCCGATCAACAAGTTACACCCGATCGCCGACCTGCTGGATGCTTGCTGGGCCTATGCCGCCAAGCACGCGAATCGCTTCATCACGTTTGAATACGTGTTGCTGCGGGGTGTCAACGACTCGCTCGGTCACGCCGACGAGCTTTTCGAGTTACTGCGTGGCCGCCCGGCGAAAGTGAACCTGATTCCGTTCAACCCGTTTCCGGGGACGGAATTCAAGCGCTCGTCGGCGGAGACGATCCGGCACTTCCAGGACCGCTTGCGGAAACGCGGCCTCGTCGCCACGACCCGCAAGACTCGCGGAGACGATATCGCAGCAGCGTGTGGCCAGCTGTCGGGCGAGGTCAGCAACCGGGTCCGCAACCGGCTGGGCGAGAAGAAGATCGGCGACAGGAACATGAAGGTGGTGTCAGCGTGAAGAAGAGCGCATTCATGTCGATACTGGCCCTCGCGGCGCTGTTAGCCGCAGGGTGTGTGTCGTCAACGACCGGTCCGCCGCCACCCGACCCGGATGAGGACGATGCGGCAGAGTACAATTACCAGCTCGGCGCCCGCTACTACGGGAACAAGTCCTATGAGCTGGCCAGGGATCGTCTCGAGCGGGCGATCGAGCTCGACCCGAAACTCGCCAAGGCGCATATGACCCTCGGCATGGTGTACGAGGCGCTCGACCATACGGAGGCCGCGGAACAATTCTACCGGGCCGCGCTGGAGCGCAAGGCGACCTACGGTGAAGCGCTGCTGCAGTTGTGCCTGCTCAAGTACCAACAGGAGGATTACCTGCATGCGCGCGCATTCCTGCAACGCTTCATGAGTGCGAACGTCACTACCGCGGGCGTGCTCTACCTCGCCTCCGAGATTGAGCGCAAGCTCGGCAATGAGCGCGGTCGTGATGAGTTCGTCAACCAGCTGCTGCGGGATTTCCCCGAGTCTCCCGAGGCGCGCCGGGCGCTTGGCAGCGGGTAGCGATGGCCGACGATATCGAAACATCCGCCGATCAGGGCGAAGAGGCTTCCGCTCCGCGGGCGGGCGAGCGGCTTGCCGCCGCGCGGCGCGAGCTGCAGATCGCGATCGTTGAAATTGCCAAGGAGCTGCATCTTGACGAAACCAAGGTGCGGGCACTGGAACGCAACGAGTTCGACGTGCTGGGCGCGCCGGTGTTTGCCAAGGGGTTCCTCCGCAAATATGCCGAACTCGTCAATGTGCCGACCGAGGATGTGCTCGGCGATTATTATGAGCTGACACGTTCGGCCGAAATGCCGCCGGTCGTCATGTCGCGGACGCGGCCGCGCAGGGAATTGTCCCCGGGCCCGTGGATTGCGGTCATCGTCGTCGCGATCATCGTGGCCACGGCGTACTGGTGGTTCACGCGCCCCCCGGCCATCGAGCCCGTCGCGCCTGTGCCCCAGTCCTTGCCGGCGGAGCCGGAACCCGGAAGCGGGCCGCCCGGGGAAACCGCGACGGAAACAAACGACGAGGCGGAGCCCCTGCTCGACAGCGTCGGGACGGACGCGCAGATCGAACCCGAGCCACAGGAGACGCCTGAAGCACCGGACGAGCCTGAGCCCCTGGAGGAGTCCGAACCCGAGGCGAGCCCGCCCGTGGTCGAAGAGACCGAGTCACCGGCGATCGCGCCCGGACAAATGCGCCTGTTGCTCACCTACACCGGTGATTGCTGGACGGAGGTTACCGATGCGACGGGACGCCGGCTGTTCTTCGCGCTGGGCACCGATGGCCGGACCGTCGAACTGGGCGGTGCCGAGCCGTTCAACGTGCTGCTCGGCAGTCCGTTGAATGTCACCCTGGAGGTGAATGGCGAAGATTTTGCGCTGCCCGCCGGTGCGCGCCCGGACCGCCCGCTGCGGTTGAGCATTTCCGGAACCTGACACTTTCCCCGTATTGCAGACGCACAGTGAAGACCAGAGCCATACGAGGAATGAACGATATCCTGCCCGGCGCGGCGGGAACCTGGCGCTACCTCGAGTCGGTGGTGCAGGATATCGTGCGGTCCTACGGTTACGAAGAAATTCGCCTGCCCATTCTCGAGTACACCGAACTCTTCAAACGGTCGATCGGTGAAGTCACTGACATCGTCGAGAAGGAGATGTACACGTTCGAGGACCGCAATGGCGAAAGCCTGACGATGCGCCCCGAAGCCACGGCAGGCATGGTCCGGGCGGGCATGACCAACGGCTTGCTGCACAACCAGAAACAAAAGCTCTGGACTGCCGGCCCGATGTTTCGTTACGAAAAGCCGCAGAAGGGCCGCTACCGACAGTTCCACCAGTTCGATGTCGAGGCCCTGGGCTACGACGGTCCCGACGTCGACGCCGAACTCATTATCATGAGCGCGCGTATGTGGCAGCGCCTCGGCATCGACCGGATTCGCCTCGAGATCAATTCCCTCGGCATACCGGAGTCGCGGGCTCGATACCGTGAGGCCATCATCGACTATATCACGGGCGTGAAAAGTAGTCTCGATGAGGATAGTATTCGCCGCCTCGAGCAGAACCCGCTGCGTATCCTGGACAGCAAGAACCCGGAGATGCAATCGGTCGTCGAGGCGGCCCCGGTAATGCTGGACTACCTGGACGATGCGTCGGCCGAACATTTCGACGGACTCAAGGCCCTGCTGCAGGCTGCCGGCGTCGAGTTCGAGGTGAACCCGAGGCTCGTGCGCGGACTCGACTACTATTCGCGGACCGTGTTCGAGTGGGTCACCGACGCGCTCGGATCGCAGGGGGCGGTCTGCTCGGGAGGGCGTTACGACGGGCTCGTCGAAAAACTCGGCGGACGGCCGACACCGGCGATTGGCTGGGCCATGGGAATCGAGCGCTTCGTTGCCCTGTACGAGGCCAGCGGCGGCGAGCCGCCCGGGACGGCACCTGACGTCTACCTGGTTGCCGTCGGCGCCGGTACGCAGGCTCGCGCATTCGGCCTGGCGAACAGGAAAGCATCCCGCTGGCCAGGCTGGCCGGGGTGCTGCAGGAACGATTGAGCGGTAACTGACCGCACTGGCTTGGAAGGCAATTTCGTGGACGACTTACTTTCGGAAAAAGAACAGATTGAGCAGATTCGTACCTGGTGGTCGGAGTACGGAGGCTACGTGATCGGAGGTCTCGGCCTCGGGATCGCCGTTCTCGCGGGCTACAACTTCTACGAGAACAGCAGAATCGAGGCGCAGACAGGCGGTTCGGCGGCTTACGAGACGCTGATCGGCCACGTGGCATCCGGCGACCTCGACGAGGCCGAGGCAGTGGCCGATTCAATCGAGACTGAATACGCCGACACGGTGTACGCCGCGCAGGCACGGCTGGCGATGGCGCGCATGTTCATGGAGAAGAATCGCGACCAGGATGCCGCTGACGTACTGCGCGAACTGCTCGACAGTGACGCCGAGACGGCCGTCAAGCACGTCGCACGCACGCGCCTGGCGCGCATTCTGCTGTACCAGGACGATGCGCAGGGCGTCGTTGATCTGCTCGAGGGGCAGGAGTCGGAGGCATTCGCCGCGACCTGGAACGAATTGCTGGGCGATGCCTACCGCGAACTCGGGCGCATCGCCGATGCCCAGGCGGCCTACCAGAAAGTACTGCTCGATCCGATGGCACAGGCCACGGTCAACCAGCAGCTCGTGCAGTGGAAGGTGCTGGATCTTCCGGAGCAGCAGACAGGCGCGAGCGAGCCGGCGCCGAGCGACGTTCCTGCCGGGGAGCCGACGGCTGACGATGCCGCTGCGGAACCCGCGACAGAGGACGGCGAGTGAATAAGACGCTTCGTGCGGCGGGCCTGGTTGCGGCGACCCTGCTGGTCGGCGGCTGTGGCGTGTTCTCGGATAAGGACGAATCGCTCGAACCCGTAAAGCTTGTCGACATCGACGAGACCATCGAGGTGCGGAAGATCTGGAGTGCGCGCGTCGGTCGTTCGACCGACTACCTGCGCCTCGCGCTGCGTCCGGACGGCGATGGCAGCCGTGTCTATGCTGCCGGTGCGGACGGCAAGGTGTCGGCGTTCGACCCCGAGTCGGGCGATCTCGTGTGGCGCACCGATCTCGAACTCGACCTGTCCGCCGGTCCCGGCGTCGGGGAGGGCTACGTTGCCGTCATGTCCAAGGACGGTTTTGCGATTCTGCTCGACGCCTCGGACGGTACCGAGCGGTGGCGGACACTCGTCGACGCCGAGTCCCTGGCCCGCCCGTTGATCAAGGACGATCTCGTCATCGTACAGACGATCGACAATCGACTGCAGGCGCTGTCACTGTTCGACGGCGACTCGCGCTGGTCGATTCAGCAAACGACGCCGCCGCTGACCATCCGGGGCTCATCGAGCCCCGTTGCGGTCGGTACGCTCGTGGTCGCGGGATTCGATTCGGGCCGGCTCGTTGCGGCCGAGCTCGATTCCGGAACGATCGTCTGGGAGGCTTTCCTGTCGCCCCCTCAGGGGCGTTCGGATCTCGATCGCCTGGCCGATATCGACGGCGTCATGGCCGTTGTCGGCCAGGACCTGTATGCCGCGGGCTACCAGGGTCGTCTCGCATCAATTGCCGCGGAATCGGGCCAGCTGCTCTGGAGTCGCGAGATTTCCTCGATGGAGGGGGTCTCCGCGGACTGGAACAGCCTCTACACGACCAGGGATACGGGCGAGATCGTTGCCCTGACGCGGCGTGCGGGTACCGAAACCTGGCGTAATGACTCCCTCCTGCGTCGCGAGCCGACCCTGCCCGTGCCCTTCGGTACGACCGTCGTCGTCGGCGACCTCGAGGGTTACATCCATTTCTTCAATACGATCGACGGCGAACCCGCCGCACGGGAGAGGCTCGGCGGTTCGGCGATTTCGAGCGACCCTTTCGTCATTGCGAACAGGCTCTACGTGCAGAACGAAGCGGGAGAACTCGGAGCGTACGAGATCGTCGACGATCGCCCGCAACGGTCGCAGCCCGATGTTGCAGACGAGACCTGAGCGCAGGTAGTCGAGGTGCAATCCGATGCTCCCAGTCGTCGCGCTCATCGGTCGGCCTAACGTTGGCAAGTCGACCCTGTTCAACCGGCTGACCCGGTCGCGCGATGCGCTCGTTGCCGACTACCCGGGACTGACTCGCGATCGCAAGTACGGCTTCGGCAAGCTCGGCCCGATTCCCTATCTCGTCATCGACACCGGCGGCGTTGCCGGCGGCGAGGAGGGCATCGACGAAGTGATGGTCGAGCAGACGATCAAGGCGCTCCGGGAAGCGGACGTGGCGATCGTGATGGTCGACGGTCGCAGCGGGATTACCGCCGCAGACGAGCATGTGGCGGAGCTTGCCCGGCGGCATGCGAAGAAGACCTGGCTGGCCGTCAACAAATCCGAGGGCCTCGACGTCACGACGGCGAATGCCGATTTCTATGGGCTGGGCTTCGGCGAGCCTGTCGCTGTTTCGGCGGCGCACGGAGACCGCATTGCGGCCCTCATGGACGAAGTGCTCGCCGGATTCGAAGCCGACGAGTCGGCTCCCGAGGCCGACGATGATAACGAGCTGCGCATCGCGATCATCGGCCGGCCCAATGTCGGCAAGTCGACGCTGGCCAATCGCCTGCTCGGTGAAGAACGGCTGGTCGTCTATGATCGTCCCGGGACCACGCGCGATACCGTCGAGGTGCCGTTCGAGCGTGACGATCGCAAATACATGCTGATCGACACGGCCGGCATTCGGCGCAAATCGCGCGTCAGCGAGGCAATCGAGAAATTCAGCATCGTCAAGGCGCTGCAGGCGATCGAGAAGGCACATGTCGTCATTGGCGTACTCGATGCCCGGGAGGGGGTTACCGAACAGGACGTCAGCCTGCTCGGCCTGGTGCTGGAGCGAGGCAGGGCCCTGGTCGTCGCGACCAACAAGTGGGATGGCCTGCCACCCGACCAGCGCAAGCAGGTGCGTGACGATCTCGAGCGGCGCCTGCCGTTCCTCGACTTTGCCGAGCGCATTACGATCTCCGCACTGCACGGGACTGCCGTCGGCGACCTGTTGCCGGCGGTCGAGCGCGCTTACAAGGCCGCGACCGCGGATCTCTCCACAACGGCGCTGACGCGCGAACTCGAGGCTGCGGTTCTCGAGCATCCGCCGCCGATGGTCCGGGGGCGTCGCATCCGACTGCGCTATGCGCACCAGGGTGGACGCAACCCGCCCGTGATCGTCATTCACGGCAACCAGACGGAGCGGGTGCCGGAAGCCTACCGTCGATACCTGGTCAACCGGTTTCGCAAGGCGTTTCGCCTGAAAGGCACGCCGGTGCGCCTGGCCTTCAAGACGAGCGACAACCCGTACAAGGGCCGCCGCAACAAGCTCACGCCGCGCCAGGAGCGCAAACGCGCGCGGCTCATGAATCGCGTCAGGAAGTCGTGAGCCCGCTATACTCGGCCGGCAAGGGGATGCTTCGATGAGTCCAGCGCGCAAATTGATGCAGTACGAGGGACGCTTCCGGATGCACCGTGCCGGGTACCTCGAATCGCCGACCCTGGCTTACGAAACCTGGGGTGAGCTCAACGAAGCGCGGGATAACGCGATCCTGATCTTCACGGGACTGTCGCCGTCCGCGCATGTTGCCTCCAGCGTCGATGACCCGTCGCCGGGTTGGTGGGAAGAAATGGTCGGCTCGGAGCACCCGATCGACAGCGACCGCTATTACATTATTTGCGTCAATTCACTCGGCAGCTGCTTCGGCACGACGGGACCGGCGTCGATCAATCCCGAGACCGGGCACCGGTATCGCCTGAAGTTCCCGGTTCTGAGCCTGGAAGATGTGGCCGAGTCCGCCTGGTGGCTGGTGGAGCAGCTCGGTATCGACGTCTTGCACACGGTGGTCGGCTGCTCGATGGGCGGGATGACGGGCCTTGCGTTCTGCGTCCGGCACCCGGGACGAACCCGCCAGTTCATTTCCATATCCTCGGGCGCGCGGGCGCTGCCGTTCTCGATTGCCGTCCGGTCGTTGCAACGCGAGATGATCCGCTCCGACCCGAAATGGAAGAACGGGCGCTATCCCGTAGGCGATCCGCCGATCACGGGTCAACGCCTGGCCCGCAAACTCGGCATGATCACTTACCGGTCGGCGGAAGAGTGGGTGCAGCGCTTCGGCCGCGAGCGCTCGACGGAGCACGCCCGTATCGAGGACCAGTTCGTCGCCGAGTTCTCGGTGGAGTCGTATCTCGAAAACGTCGCGCAGAAGTTTACGGGTTCGTTCGATCCCAACTGTTACCTGTACCTGTCACACGCATCGGACCTTTTCGACCTCGCCGATTACGGCGGGTCGCTGGAGAGCGGCTTTCGGCGCCTCGAGCTCGAACGCAGCCTCGTGATGGGCGCGCGTACCGATATCCTGTTTCCCATCGAGCAGCAGCGCGAACTGGCCGAGGGCTTCTCGATCAACTGCGGCGACACGCAGCTGGTCGAACTGGACTGCATCCGCGGCCACGACTCGTTTCTCGTCGACATGGATGCGTTCCGCCCCGTAATCTGGGAGTTCCTCGAGTAATTCCGGGGACAGTTTACTTAATTGCACGGATTTACCCTGCCCCCGGAATTACCGGATTTACCTATTCGGTGAGCAGGATGGCCGGGTCGACGGCCGTGCCGTTCAGATACGTGCCGAAATGCAGGTGCGGGCCCGTCACCCGGCCCGTTGCGCCGACTGCCCCGAGCTGGTCGCCGGTCGCTACGGCGCTGCCCTCGGTGACCGCGATTTCGCTCAGGTGGCAGTACATGGTGACGAAGCCCCGGCCGTGATCGACGATGACCGTGTTGCCGTTGAAGAAGAAATCGCCGGTCGCCGTCACGATACCGTCGCGCGGCGCTACGATGGCGGTGCCGCTGCCGGCCGCAATATCCATGCCGGTGGGCGGTGCGCGCGGCGGGTCGTTGAAGAAACGCCGCAACCCGAAGCTGGAGCTGCGCGGTCCACTCGGCGCTCGCGCCCGATGCGCTCGAGCTGGGCCTGGTCGGGCGTCACATGGCTCTTGTTCTTGACGGTCAGGCGTTGCTCGGCATAGGCATGGTCTTCGACAGGGACAGTGACCCTGTCTCCCCCGACCGTGAGTTCGAGCTGTCCCGGGGCCGTATCGAGCGGGATGCCGACAACGGCCTGCCAGCGTCCCTGCTCGCGCATGACGAGCACCCGTTTGTCCCCGAATTGCACGTCGGGCGCCGGACCATCCAGCGGACCGACATCGACGATTGCGATGCCACCCGGTCGCAGCGCGGCTTCGGTCGCCGCAGTATTGCCGGCGACCAGCAGGAGCAACAGCGTCGCGGTCAACTGTCTCATTCCTTGATGACCTTCGTGACGCTGGCTTCCAGCCGGCCTTTCGCCAGCCGTGCACTGATGGGCTCGCCGGCCGACACGCCGGCTGCGTCGGTCAGCGCCTTGCCATCGGCATCCAGGACAATCGCGTAGCCGCGATCGAGTGTCGCCAGCGGGCTCACCGCATGCAGTGATCGCGCCAGCAGTCCCAGACGATGATCCAGCCGCGACAGCCTGTCCCGGGAAGCCGCCACCAGGCGTTGCTGCAGCGTGCCGAGCCGTGCAAGCGATCGCTGGACGTCGAGGGCCGGTGATTGTTGCAGCAATTCGCCGCGCAGGCCCTGCGTCCGGTTCCTGATCTCGAGCAGTTGCCTGCGCATTATCGCCGCGAGCCGCGCCGAGTTTTCCCGCAGGCGGTCGTGCTGCCGACGCAGCGTCACTGACGGACTGGCGGAGAGCAGGCGTTTGCTGAGCCAGTCGAGTTGCTGGGAACGATCCTGGATGGCGCGTTCGCCGATCCGCCCGATGCGTAGGGCGAGGGCGTTGAGCCGCAGCAACCAGTCCTGCTGGCTCGGCACAACGATCTCGGCGGCGCCGGACGGCGTCGGAGCGCGGGCGTCGGCCACGAAATCGGCGATCGTGACGTCCGCCTCGTGGCCGACGGCGCTCACGACCGGTATCGGGCACGCCGCGATAGCCCGCGCGAGCGCCTCGTCGTTAAACGCCCAGAGATCCTCGAGTGATCCACCCCCACGGCCGATGATCAGCACGTCGCACTCATCGCGGCGCACCGCGGTGTCCAGTGCAGCCATCAGTTCGGCCGGTGCCGCGTCTCCCTGCACCGCAGCCGGGTAGATGACCACCGGAACGGCCGGGAAGCGGCGGCGGAGCACGGTGATGACGTCCCGGATGGCCGCGCCGCTCGGCGACGTAATGACGCCAATGCGCCGGGGAAGGTCGGGCAGGGGCTGCTTGCGATCCTCGTCGAACAGGCCTTCTTCCTGCAGCTTGCGTTTGAGTGCCTCGTAACGCTGCTTGAGTACGCCTTCGCCGGCCGGTTCGAGTTGCTCGGCGATCAGCTGGTAATCGCCGCGCGGTTCATACAGGGTGACGCGGCCGAAAACCAGCACCTTGTCGCCGTTCTTGAACCCGATGGCGGGCCCGCGCTGCCGCTGGCGAAACCAGGCGACCCGCAGCTGCGCTTGCTCGTCCTTGAGACTGAAATAGATGTGGCCCGATGCCGGGCGCGCCATATTCGAGATTTCACCCTCGACCCAAAGCCTCGCGATGCCCTGTTCCAGCAGGGTTTTCACGCGGCGGTTGAGCTGGGAGACGGTGATGACCGGTTCGCTGGACATCGGCAGAGTATAGACGTTTACCCGCTCCCGCAGCACGCGTACAATCGCCCGCTACCCGAAGCCGAGCAAGTACTCCCCGCCATGCGCATTGCCAAGGAAGCCCTGACATTCGACGACGTCCTGCTGCAACCGGGCTACTCGGAGGTGCTGCCGCGCGATGTCGATCTCAGCACGGCGCTGACGCGGGAAATTCGGCTCAGCATCCCGTTGCTGTCGGCTGCCATGGACACGGTCACCGAGTCCCGCCTGGCGATCGCAATGGCGCAGGAGGGCGGGCTCGGCGTCATACACAAGAACATGACCGTCGAGGAACAGGCGCGCCAGGTCCTGACCGTCAAGAAATTCGAGTCCGGCATGGTGCGTAATCCGATCACCGTGACACCCGACATGACGATTAAAGAGGTCATCGATCTGACCCGCTCACTGGGCATCTCCGGTGTCCCGGTCGTCGACGACGATGCAACAGTCGGCATCGTCACGCATCGTGACCTGCGGTTCGAAACGCATCTCGATGCCCCCGTCTCGACCGTGATGACTCCGCAGGAGCGGCTCGTCACGGTCCGCGAGGGTGCGCCGGAAGAGGAAGTGCTCGGGTTGCTGCACAAGCATCGCATCGAAAAGGTCCTCGTTGTCGGCGACGACTACAAGCTGCAGGGCATGATCACGGCCAAGGACTTCCAGAAAGCCAAGGACTTCCCGCTGGCCTGCAAGGACGATTCTGGCGCCCTGCGGGTCGGGGCCGCGGTCGGCACCGGTGGCGAGACCGAAGAACGCGTGGATGCCCTGGTTGCCGCGGGCGTCGATGTTATTGTCGTTGATACTGCCCACGGTCACTCGAAGGGCGTGCTGGACCGGGTGCGCGAGGTCAAGAAGAAATACCCGGACGTACAGGTCATCGGCGGCAACATCGCAACGAGCGATGCGGCGCTTGCGCTGGTCGAGGCCGGGGCGGACGCGGTCAAGGTGGGGATCGGCCCGGGGTCGATTTGCACGACCCGCGTCATCGCCGGGGTTGGCGTGCCGCAGGTGTCGGCGGTGGCGGACGTGGCCGAGGCACTGAAGAAGTCGGGTATTCCACTGATTGCGGACGGCGGCATCCGCTACTCGGGCGATATTGCGAAAGCCCTGGTGGCCGGTGCCTACAGCGTCATGATTGGCAGCCTGTTCGCAGGCACCGAGGAATCGCCCGGCGAAGTCGAGTTGTACCAGGGACGTTCCTACAAATCGTATCGCGGCATGGGTTCCGTGGGCGCGATGGGCGGCGCGCAGGGTTCCTCCGATCGCTACTTCCAGGATACGACCGAGGAACTCGGCAAGCTGGTCCCGGAGGGTATCGAGGGGCGCGTTGCCTACAAGGGAAGCCTGCTTGCCATCGTCCATCAGCTCGTCGGCGGCATCCGTGCCGCTATGGGCTACACCGGTAGTGCCAGTATCGACGAGATGCGCGTCAAGCCGCAGTTCGTGCGCATGACCGGTGCCGGCGTGGCCGAAAGCCATGTCCACGACGTGGCGATCACCAAGGAAGCACCGAATTACCGCGCGAAGAACTGTCATGCCGGACTCGCGGGTCGATATCCACGCCCATCGGCTGCTGATTCTCGATTTCGGCAGCCAGTACACGCAACTGATCGCCCGACGCGTCCGCGAGGTCGGGGTCTACTCCGAGATTCACCCTTGGGATATGCCGGACGAGGAACTCCGGGCATTCCGGCCCGACGGCATCATCCTCTCGGGC
>JARRMH010000188.1:0-5238 GCA_037386205.1 Woeseiaceae bacterium
GGGGGGCAGTGCTAAGGGCTCGTGGTGTCGCCGGACTTCATCGACACCCACCAGCACAGCCTCGACATTGCCGATGGCCGACTGGCGGCGCAGGACGGCGCCACCACCCAATTGGAGTTGGAGTTCGGAATGCGCGGGATGACAGGTGTTCTTTTGCTTACGGCGATTCTTGTCGTTGACCAACAACCGTCCGCTTCGGACGACGATTCGGCAACCAACGACATCGTCGACGACGTCATGTCACACCTGGGTTTCGGGACGCAGCACAGGGGGGCGCTGGAAGCGGGCGAGATCCTGTTCTCGGGGCATCCCGAGCTAGAGCCGCTCCCGCAAAGTGTCGCCGTGGCGGGTGCAATGATGCTCATCGGTCGACCGCCCGGCGACCTCATCGACGCCTACCTGTCTGACGAAACCCTGCGTTCGCACGCCGATATCCGGGCCGCCGGGTCGTTGCCGGACGCCGGCGGCGATGTTGGCGAACTGGCAGGCCTCGTCTTCGGTGAAGATGAGCAAGGAGAGGTCAGGCGACTGCTAGAGGCGGGCGCGGGAAGTGAACTGAACCTTGCACCTGACGAGATCGAACTGATATCGGCCATCGCCCATGGCGACTCGGCATCGGCAGATGCTGTCACCACGTACAAAGATATTTTGTGGGCGCGTCTGCAAGCTTATCGTGCCGAAGGGCTGGACGGGATCCCACCCTACGCGCGTCAATCGGGTGAGCTGGCAAGCCCCGCCGAGGAATTGCGCGCCTCGCTGGAGACGACTGCCCTGATTGAGAAGTACTCTCCCGGCCTGCATGCCGCACTTCTGGACTATCCAGGATCTATGGAAGAGATCGATGAATCCCGCCTGCTATGGATGAAGAAATCCGTGGCCAAGCGGCCGGCAGTCGTGCTGGCACACCGAATGCTGGTTGTCGATGGAGATATCGCCGTCGTTGCCGAACGTGAGTTCTATGTGGGACACACCTACAACTCGATGCTCACGATCGCGGCCGTTGTGCCACATGAGGGAGGCTCGCTCATCTTCGCAACGAATCGGACCTTCACCGAGAAGGTGCGCGGCGCGAAGATCCGCAAGACTGTTGGACGCAAGCGGGTTGCACAGGCATTTGCCAGGCGTTTCGATGAGATACGAACCGCTTTGGATGAGACAGAGCCTGCGCCCTGAACGTGGCTCGTCTTGTACTGAACAGCGCGCATGTCGCGGTCGCCAAGTATGTCGACGGCCTGCCGCTCTACCGGCAAGAGAAAAAGCTTGCGCGGATCGGTGTGCATCTACCACGCTCGACACTCGCGCACTGGATGGTCAGGGCCGGCGAGCTCGTGCAGCCCCTGATCAACCTGCTTCGGGAACGACTTCTGGCCTACGACATCGTCGCCATGGACGAGACCCGGCTGCAGATGCTGAAAGAGCCCGGAAAACGGGCGGAGAGCCAGTCCCACCTCTGGGTTCAGCGCGGCGGGCCGCCGGATCACCCGATTTTGCTCTACGACTACGATCCGTCGCGAAGTCAGCGCGTTCCGATCCGCCTGCTCGAGGGCTTCCGGGGCTATCTCCTCACCGATGGCTACGAGACCGTGTCCGCCGAGTTGCCGCAGGCGACCTCGGTCGACGAGATCGAAGCGTTGCTGCCCGTGCCGAATGACAGCGAAGACTCGGCTCAAGTATCATGAACGCAGCGACGTGGTTGGAAAACCTGCCTTTAACGCAACGGATACCCAACTTGATCAAAAGTTGATGGTTGTGCCGGCTTTCGGCAACCGCGAGCTGTATGGCGCTAGTATCTAAAAGGTCTTTCGCGTCCATCATAAATCGGAGATTGCAACCATGGCCCGAAACACTTTTATACGCTTGATTCAAGCCTGCACCGCCCTGGTATGCCTCGCCGGTTGGAGCCTGGCAGTTGCTCAAGACGACATGGCCTCGAAGGTACTCTTCACCAATGTTCATGTCTTCGACGGCGTCAACGAACAGCGCATCGAGAACGCCAACGTACTGATCGAAAACAACCTGATCACGCAGGTCTCCACCGACCCCCTTAGTGCCGCCGGCGCTACCGTCATCGATGGCGGGGGCCGCACGTTGATCCCTGGCCTGATCGACGTTCACTGGCACACGTACTACGCATACGCACCGCAGAGCGTTCTGCTGACGGGTGACATGTCCGAGGTTGCGATTATTGGTTTCCAGGGCGCAGAGAAAACATTGATGCGTGGCTTTACGACCGTTCGCGACGTTGGCGGCAATCCGTTCGCAGTCAAGAAAATGACGGACGCCGGCACGCACCCGGGGCCACGCATGTTCCCGTCCGGGCCACCGATCAGCCAGACTTCCGGCCACTTCGACTTTCGCATGAAGAATGACCATCCGAAGAACCTTACCGACCCGATGCCATACTGGGAGCGTAATTCGCTGATCATGACGGCCAACGGGGTACCGGAAGTTATCTTGCGGGTCCGCGAAAATCTTCGCATGGGTGCAACCCAGATCAAGATATCGGGTGGTGGCGGCGTTTCGTCGTCCTATGACGACCTCGATGTGCAGCAGTTTACCTACGAAGAGATGAAGGCCGCCGTCGACGTGGCGAAAACGTGGAACACCTACGTCGCTGCGCACATCTTCACGGACGACGCCGTGCAGACAGCACTCCGCGCGGGCGTGATGTCAATAGAACACGGTTTCCTGATCGAGAAGAAGGAGACCTGGCAGATGATGAAGAAGATGGGCGCCTGGCTCAGCATCCAGCCGCTGCTCGATGACGAGGACGCGCTCAAGTTTGACAACCCCTACAGCCAGGAAAAGTTTTCCCGCGTGACGGCCGGAACGGATAACGCCTACACAACTGCAAAAAAGATGGGAATAAACATCGCCTTTGGCACCGACATGCTGTTCGACCCAGTCGCCGCCGAGAAGCAGGGCAAAATGCTGTCCAAACTGTCGCGCTGGTTCACGCCGTACGAAGCGCTCCGAATGGCAACCTCCGAGAACGCCAGGCTGCTCTCCCTGAGCGGTCCTCGCAACGACTATCGCGAAGGCTCGCTAGGCGTCATCGAGGCAGGAGCCTACGCCGACGTTGTGCTCGTGGACGGCAATCCGCTCGAAGATCTCGATCTCGTCGCCGATCCGCACACGAATTTCGTCGTCATCATGAAGGACGGGGAAATCTACAAGAACACGCTGGAGTAGTTGATGAAGCACAAACAATGCAGTTCAGGTCGGCCGGTGTGGGCTGCGTTGTTACTGCTGGCAGCGTCTGCGACGGCCCCGGCTCAAGATTCATCAGCTGCACCTGCACTAGAGGATGAACGCCTGAGGCAGCACTGGTTCGCTTCAATGCACGAAGCCAGAGAAATCGTTGAAGCCTGGCGGCGGGACTACAACCATGTCCGGCCGCACTCGACACTGAAATATCGAACCCCGAAAGAGGTTGCCAGACAGCATCAGGTGACCAAAAATGAACCGGAAACTCCGCATGGAGCGTGTCTATCCTGAGGGGGAAAGGTCAGATGTAATCCCCTGAGGCAGTGAGTAGAAACGGTCGAGTCACATGGAAATATTCGTACCTCACGCGGAAATGCTTTGGGCGAAGAACCAAAGAGCGCGGCGAAACAGGAAGAGCATCGTTGGCAATGAAGAAATTGAGTATTTGGACAGTGACGGGTGTCGGGCTGCTGGTTGTTGGTTTGGCGTTTCCGTGGGGCGCTGTTTCAGATGCGGGAGCAACTTTACCGTGGATCATCTATTTGCAACTTCTGTTTGCAACCGGGTTTCTTGCGCTGGCCCTGATGTCGGTTGCCATGGTCCTGGCGCTTCGACTCCCGAGGATCGAATCCTGGGTCGGTGGCCTTGACCAATGTTACCGGCTCCATCGCCTGTCGGCGGAATGGGGCGTCGGGTTGGGGCTGACTCATTACCTTGTCAAGGTGGGCGCCGGGGCATTGCGAAAAGAGGGGCTGTTGGTGAAGCCGCAAGGCTTTGATTCGGGTATTCCCGAACTATTCTCGACCTGGCACGATGTCGCCAAGCTATTGGGCGAATTGGGGTTGTACGCGGCATTAGCGCTTGTGGCGGTAGCGCTGATCAGGGCCATTCCCTATCACCTGTTCGCTCGACTGCACCGTATCTTGCCATTGCTGTATCTCGGGTTTGTGCTCCACGGGGTAGTCTTCCTGCCGCTCTCTTACTGGAAAAACCTGAGCGGCGCTGTTTTCGTCATCTGTGTCGTTGCAGGGCTTGTCGCTTCTGGATTGAGTCTTTCTGGCCGGATCGGGCGAAACCGACAGGTTCAGGGGCGCGTGGCCGAGGTCACGTCGCTTGGGAAAGGTGTTCAGGAAGTGCAGATCGATCTTGGTCCGGCCTGGCCCGGACACCAGGCGGGACAGTTCGCCTTGTTCACTTTCGACACCCGCGAAGGCGCGCACCCCTTCACAATCGCGTCCGCATGGGAGGGGGAGAACGCACGCCAACGCCGCATTCGTGTGGCGATCAAGGCACTAGGTGACTATACGTCCATGCTGCCGGACACCCTTGCAGCTGAGGCTCCCGTCAGGGTCGAGGGGCCATACGGCAGCTTCAGTTTTGATCAGGGAAAAGGGCGACAGATCTGGATCGCGGGGGGAATTGGCCTGACCCCCTTCGTCGCACGGTTAGAGCATCTCATGGCCAGCACGGCAGAGCATGAGCCTGTCGATCTGTTTTACAGCGCCCGCCGTGTGTCTCCCGAAACCCTGGCGCGCCTGTCGGCAATTGCAAGCGCAGGAGCCGTTCGTCTGCATGTTATCGATACTGAACAGGAGGCGTCGCTGAATGCCGCGCAGGTCGTGAAAATGATACCTGACTGGAAAGACTCAAGTATCTGGTTCTGTGGGCCCCTGAAGTTTGGAGATGCCCTTGAGAAAAGCTTTGTCTCCATGGGATTGCCAAAAGGACAGTTCCATCGTGAGGCGTTCGATTTTCGGTAGACGGTTGCTTCGGTAGGCCACAGAAACCCGGGGTCCGTTTTGGAGCCCGTGGGTAGTCAACCGAGCCCTGTTCCCCGTCAGCGACACGCTCAGCCTGGCGCTTGAATCCAGCGGCTTGGAAACAGCGAAGGTGCATCACCGGCCGCGGACAGACGGTGCTCAATCGCCGACGCCGTATCAAGCAGAAAACGCTGGCCGAACGACGTCGGCTATACTATCAACAGAATGCCGCATGAACATGAACCTGATGAGCTGAAAGCCTCTCTTAAAT
>JARRMH010000189.1:0-9359 GCA_037386205.1 Woeseiaceae bacterium
GCTCGTCGAGGCGATCATCGTCGAGATCATCGCGGACAAGAAGAACGAGCTCGGCGTTTCATGGGCCGTGGAAGGCTCCAGCAGCAATACGCCCATTGCCGTGACGAATTTCCCCGACTTTCTGAGCGGCGTCGTACAACTCGGCAGCGCTGCAGCCGGCGGCGGGACCGATCCGTCCGGCCTGATCGGCGAAGGCATAACCATCGGGGTCGGTCGCATTTCCGACGACGGCGTCAGTTTCGCGGCCATCCTGCGTGCGCTCGAGGGCGACGCGGACACGAACATTATCTCGACGCCGTCCGTGGTCACGACGGACAACGAAGAGGCGACATTGAACGTCGGCCAGGAAGTGCCTTTCGTCACCGGTTCGTTCACCAATACCGGCACCGGCTCAGGCGGCGCCGTCAACCCGTTCCAGACGATCCAGCGGCAGCAGGTCGGCGTCAAGCTGTCGATCACGCCGCAGATCAACGAGGGTGACTCGATGGTTCTCGAGATTGCCCAGGAGATCTCGAACATCGCGCAATCGGCTGCCGGGGCCGTCGACCTGATCACGAACCAGCGCATCGTGGAGACCACCGTGATCGTCGATGACGGTGAGATTCTCGTGCTCGGCGGATTGCTCGAAGACGTGTTGCGGGAAAGCGATCAGAAAGTGCCGCTGCTCGGCAGCATTCCCATTCTGGGCAACCTGTTCCGCGCGCGCCAGACGGAAAAGGTCAAGACCAACCTGATGATCTTCATTCGTCCGACCATCCTCAGAGACGCCGCGACGACGGCCATCGAGACCAACCAGAAGTACAATATGATCCGCGATCTGCAGCGCGGTCAGAAAGGGCGTGACATCCAGCTCATGCCGGGCGTGGAGCGGGAGGTGCTGCCGCCGCTCGACGAGTATCGCGAAGAAGGCTACGAGGGTACGCAATAAGCTCGATGGAAGTTGAAACGGATATTACGCTCGAGACCCAGCCGGAGGTCGTTGCACAGGCACGGCATATCCTGCCGTTCTCGTTCGCCAAACGGCACGGTGTGCTGATCCAGGAAATCGGTGAGAGCGAGGGCACGGCGGTCTACCGAACCGGCGCATCCCCGCTGGGTCTCGCCGAGGCGCGGCGCTATGCGGGAGTGCCCCTCAAGATGTCGCGTGTGTCGTCCGAGGTCTTCGATACGTTGCTCAGGGAGTCGTACGAACAGGACCGCAGCAACGCTGCCTCGATGGTGGACGGCCTCGACGACGACATGGACCTGACGCAGGTCGCACAGGAACTCCAGGAACCGTCGGATCTGCTGGAAAGCGATGACGACGCCCCGATTATTCGTTTCATCAACGCGGTCCTGACCGAAGCCATCAAGGAAAACGCGTCGGATGTTCACATCGAACCCTACGAAAATCGCCTCGGCGTCCGATTCCGGGTCGACGGTGTCCTGCGTGAAGTGCTGCAAACCAGGCGCGGGCTGGCGCCGCTGGTGGTGTCACGCATCAAGGTGATGTCGAAGCTCGATATCGCGGAAAAGCGCCTGCCGCAGGATGGCCGCATCTCCCTGCGCATCGCCGGGCGCGCCGTGGATGTGCGCGTATCGACGATGCCGTCGGGCCATGGCGAACGTGTCGTGCTGCGCCTGCTCGACAAGCAGGCCGGTCGGCTCGACCTCATGTCGCTGGGCATGGATTCCGACACCGAGGCGAAGGTTGACGGACTGATCCACAAGCCGCACGGCATCATTCTCGTAACGGGTCCGACCGGTTCGGGCAAGACCACAACGCTGTATGCCGCGCTGGAGCGGATCAACGACAACACCCGCAATATCATGACGGTCGAGGACCCGATCGAGTATTTTATCGACGGCATCGGCCAGTCGCAGGTCAATACCAAAGTCGAAATGACTTTCGCCCGTGGCCTGCGTGCGATCCTGCGTCAGGACCCGGATGTCGTGATGGTCGGCGAGATCCGCGACCTCGAGACGGCCGAGATTGCCGTGCAGGCCAGCCTGACCGGTCACCTGGTCATGTCCACCCTGCATACGAATACGGCCGCCGGCGCCATCACGCGCCTGCGTGACATGGGCGTGGAACCGTTCCTGCTCTCGTCGAGCCTGCTCGGCGTACTGGCGCAGCGTCTCGTGCGCGTGCTCGACGACAAGACCAAGGTGCCGTATACGGCCCGCGAGTACGAATGCGAATTGCTGGGGCTCGACCCCACCGACCCGCCGACGCTCTTTCACGCCGGCGATGTCCCGGGCGGCGGGTTCCAGGGACGTACCGGTATCTACGAGCTCATCATCGTCGATGACGAGTTGCGCGAGATGATCCACAGCGGCGTCAGCGAACAGGAAGTCGAACGCTATGCTCGTCGATCGACGCCGAGTATCCGTGCCGATGGTCGGCGCCTGGTGCTGGCGGGCCATACGACGCTCGAGGAAGTGCTGCGCGTCACGCGCGAGGATTGACCCTCCATGGGTGCGTTCGAATACGTCGCAATGGACCAGGCCGGCAAGCGGTCAAAGGGCCTGCTGGAAGGCGACACGCCGAAACACGTCCGCCAGATCCTCCGCGATCGCAACCTGCTGCCCGTCAGCGTTACCGAGGTGGCGCAAAAGGAAGCCCGTCGACAGACCGGCTTCCACCTACGCCGCGGCCTGTCCACCAGCGAGCTCGCCCTGATAACCCGACAACTGGCCTCACTATCGCAATCGGGCTTGCCTCTCGAGGAAGCGCTGCTCGCTGTCGCGCAACAGAACGACCAGCCGCGCACCAAGAGCATCCTGCTCGGCGTCCGGGCCAAAGTCATCGAGGGACACGCACTGGCCGACGGCCTGGCCGAATTTCCGCAGGCATTCCCCGAGTTGTACCGGGCTACCGTTGCCGCCGGCGAGCAATCAGGGCATCTCGACGTCGTTCTCGAGCGACTGGCCGATTACACCGAATCCCGCCAGGAACTGAGGCAACGCATCACGAATGCGATGGTCTACCCTATCGCGCTCGTCGTCATGGCAGTCGGTATCATCAGTTTTATGCTCGCAACCGTGGTGCCGAAGATCGTGGGCGTGTTCGAGAACACCAATGCGGAGTTGCCGGGCCTGACCTCCGGACTGATTGCGACGAGTAATTTTCTGCGCGCTCACTGGCCGTTGCTGATTGTCGCGCTGACCCTGCTCGCCTGGCTGGTCTGGTGGATTCTCCGGCAGGAAGGACCGCAGCGCCGCTTCCATCGCCTGCTGCTGCGCCTGCCGATAATCAGCCGTCTGACCCGGGGCGTGAATACGGCACGGTTCACGCGCACCCTCAGCATTCTCGCGGGCAGCGGCGTGCCCATACTCGAAGCCCTCAAGATCTCCTCGGAGGTCGTGGAGAACGTGCCCATGCGCGAAGCCGTTACGGAGGCAACCGTGCGCGTTCGCGAGGGCGCATCCATCAGCAAGTCGCTTGCCGCCAGCAAGCTGTTCCCGCCAATGATGATCCACCTGGTTTCGAGCGGCGAAACGGGTGGCCGGCTCGAGGAAATGCTGGGCCGTGCCGCGGCCGGCCAGGAGCGCGAAGTCGACGGATTGATCGCGACGTTGCTCGGAATCCTGCAGCCGCTCCTGATCGTCATCATGGGCGCTATCGTTCTGACGATTGTGCTTGCAATTTTGCTTCCAATCTTTGAAATTAATAATCTGATTCGTTAGTAATGCCTGTGCCTATCGACTTGTTGTGAGGCGGTTGCAGTGGTCGACGACAAAGACGAAATAGACGAAGAAGAATTCGACGAGGACGAGGAGGAAGAGAGCCTCGACGAGGACGAGATGCCCGACATCGGTGGCGACACCATGATCGGTGATCTCGACGATGACGATGACGACGACGTAATCCGCTCGGCATCCAAGCCGGACCCTGACGAAGCAGCCCGCAAACGCGAGGTGCGGCGCCGGCTCGAGGAATTCGCCGAACGCCGCAACCAGGAACTCGACGACACCTTCAACTTCAAGTTCGACGACGAAATCTGAGCGTCGCCTAGCGAAAATCCCGCGATGCGACCGCAAGGTCGCCCAGCAGTTCCGAGTGATCGAACAGCTCCCGCGCGATCACATGTATCACCTCCCCTTCTATCTGCAGCTCGCCGGCGACGCCGAGCAGCCGGGCATTCAGGAGTGGCGCGCGGTATCGCGCGGCAACCTGCTGCCATACCACGAGATTGACCTGCCCAGATGACGCCGCTGGCCGTGCCCGGCCGCTGCCGGGTGATCACGAGCCCCGCGACGTTGACACCCTCGCCGTCACCGATACCGGGCAACTGCTCGGCGCGCGCGTACCGGTAACGATCGAGATGGCGCCGTAACAGGCACACCGGGTGGCGTTCCAGCGTCAGGCCGGTCGTCCGGTAGTCGGCCACGATATTCTGTCCCTCGGTCGGGGCCTTCAGTAGCGGCACCGGCTCGTAGCGCGCCATGCTCGGAAACAGGGGCATTGGTCTTTCGGCGCCGGCCACGGTCCACCGCGCCCGGTGGCGGTCGCCTGCGATCGACTGCAGGGCACCGGCCGATGCGAGCACCCCGAGTGCGTGCCGGTCGAGATCGACGCGCTCACGCAGTTGCTGGACCTGTTCATAGGCACCGTCGGCACGCGCAGCGACGATGCGCTCACCGGCTTTTTCGGACAGCCCCTTGACCATCCGCAAGCCGAGCCGCAACACCGCGTTGCCCGATGCGTCCGCTTCGAGCGAACAGTCCCACAGGCTGCGATTGATATCGACCGGCCGCACCGTGACACCATGGCGCCGGGCATCCTGTACGAGTTGCGATGCCGAGTAGAACCCCATCGGCTGGCTGTTCAACAAGGCGCAGGTGAATGCAGCAGGCTCGTGACACTTGAGCCACGCCGACACATAGACGAGCAACGCGAAGCTGGCCGAATGGGACTCGGGGAAGCCGTACTCGCCGAAACCGAGGATCTGCTGAAATATCTGCCGCGCGAACGTTGCGTCATAGCCGCGTGCGCGCATGCCGGTGACGAGTTTTTCCTCGAAGGGACCGAGGCCGCCACGACGCTTCCAGGCGGCCATCGCACGTCGCAGCTGATCGGCCTCACCCGGCGTGAAACCGGCCGCGACAACCGCCAGTTGCATCACCTGTTCCTGGAAAATCGGCACCCCGAGCGTGCGTTGCAGCACGCCCCTGACTTCATCGCTCGGATAATCGACGGCCTCCTCGCCATTGCGCCGCCGCAGGTACGGATGGACCATGTCGCCCTGTATCGGCCCCGGGCGGATGATGGCCACCTCGATGACGAGGTCGTAGTAACAGCGCGGCCGCAGACGCGGCAACATCGCCATCTGGGCACGTGACTCGATCTGGAACACGCCGATCGTGTCGCCGTCACAGATCATGTCGTACACGAGCGGGTCTTCTGCGGGCACGGTCGCGAGGCTCAGGTCGCGGCCGTCGAAACCGCGCAGCAACTCGAATGCCCGGCGAATCGCCGTGAGCATGCCGAGCCCCAGGACGTCGACCTTGAGCAATCCGAGTTCCTCGAGGTCGTCTTTCTCCCACTGGATCACGGTGCGCTCCGGCATCGTCGCGTTCTCGACCGGCACCAGTTCATACAACGGCGCATTGGAGATCACGAAACCGCCGACATGCTGCGAGAGGTGTCGCGGAAAGCCGATCAGTTCGCGGACGAGGTACAACAGCCGCCGGATGACCGGGCTGTCGGGCGCGAGTCCGGCTTCGAGGATACGGCTGTCGTCAACCGACTGGCCGTCCCACCACTGCATCGAACGCGACAGCCGGCCGACCTGCAGTTCGGAAAGGCCGAGTACCTTGCCGATGTCGCGCAACGCGCTGCGGGGACGATAGGTAATGACGGTCGCGGCCAGCGCCGCGCGTTCACGCCCGTACTTGCGATAGATGTACTGGATCACCTCCTCGCGCCGTTCGTGCTCGAAATCGACGTCGATGTCGGGCGGCTCGTTGCGCTCTTTCGAGATGAACCGCTCGACGAGCATCTCCATGCGCGCCGGGTCGACCTCGGTGATGCCGAGACAGAAGCACACGGCGGAATTCGCCGCCGAGCCGCGGCCCTGGCACAGGATGCCCTGCGAGCGCGCAAACGCGACGATGTCGTACACGGTCAGGAAATAGGGTTCGTAGCGCAGTTCGGCGATCAGCGCGAGTTCGTGCGCGACGATTTCCGTTACCTTGCGCGGTGTACCCTGCGGCCAGCGCCGGCGCATGCCGTCTTCGGTCAGCCGGCGCAGGTACGACGCCGGCGTTTCACCCGCAGGCACAATCTCGTCGGGGTACTCGTAACGCAACTCGTCGAGCGAGAAATCGATCGCCGCGGCAATACGCACGGTCTCCTCGAGGAGATCTGCCGGGTAGATGCGCTGCAATACCTCGAGTGGCCGCAGATGGCGCTCGCCATTCGGGTACAGGGCGAAGCCCGCCCTGTCCACGGTGGTGCCGTGGCGAATGGCCGTGACGGCATCCTGCAGTATGCGCCGTGCGCGACAATGCATGTGGACGTCGCCGCTCGCGACGAGCGGCAATTTCAGGCGCCGGCCCTCTTCGCGCAGACGCGCCAGCCGTTCGTGCTGACGGCCGTCGGCAAGCAACTCGACCGCGATCCAGAGACGGTCGCGGAACGTTTCCCGCAGCCAGTGGTCCTCGACGTCGAGTACCAGGTCGTCGCCGGGCACCCAGAGCACGAGGCAATCGGGCAAGCCGTCTTCGAAGGCACGCCGGCCGAGGTCATAGCTGCCCTTCTCCGCCGCACGCCGCGCCTCCGTTATGAGACGACACAGGGCCGCATAACCTTTACGGCTGCGCGCCAGCGCAACGAGCTTGCGACCGCTCGGCAGTTTCAGTTCCGTGCCGATGATGAGCTTTTGCAGGCCGTGCTCGGCGGCGGCGGCATGCGCACGCACGACACCCGACATCGAGCATTCATCGGTAATCGCAAGCGCCGTGTAGCCGAGCTTTGCGGCCGTCTCGACCAGTTCCTCGGGGTGCGAGGCGCCGCGCAGGAACGTGAAGTTGCTGAGCGCGTGCAGTTCGGCGTACCGGACCGCCATGACCGTCAGCCGAAATAGCCTTGCAGGTACCAGGACGACTCATGGGTGCGGTTCCGGAAGATCCACAACTGCCTGCCATCCGGCCCCTCTGCCATGTAGTAATCGCGTGAAATACCGTCCTCGTCCCACCAGCCGGTCTCGAGACGTTCGGGCCCCTCGACGAGATGCAGGCGATGACCCCGGTGGACCGGGTACCCCCCATCCACGGACAAACGGACCGGTTCGGGAAGCATCCACAGCGGGCGCTTCAGGCAGGGAAGCGATTCGTCCCGTGTCGTGCCCGCCCCGTCTTCCAGCAGGCTTTGCGAACGCCAGGCATAGTGGGGCCGATGCTCGGCGACCATCGCGGTCGAACGCACGGCCTGGTCGCCGATACGCGCGACCAGGCGTTCGGCGAGTTGCGTGATCGAAAAGCGCTGTTGCGTTGCTCCGGCCCTGCCATGGAGATTCAGGTCACCCGAGGTCGCCTGCAGCGGCTGCGTCGTGCCACCCTCCAGCCGCACGGCAATGACCGGCGCTGACAGGACCAGCCGCTCGAAACGAATCGCGAGCAACTCCGACCAGCGGCTGGCCGAACGCTCCGCCCGCGCGCAGCCGAGCCGCAACCCGGTCGCCGGTTTGTCGAGATGGAAAAAACTGAAACAGAGCCGCTGGGTACCGAGTTGTCGTGCCAGCAGAAACTGCTCGTGCGCCAGCAACAGCTCCTGACAGATATTGAGCAACAGTTCGCGATCCGTTTGTTCCGCGCTCATCTCGTAGTCGCCGCAGAAGCGCTCCGGCGCCCGCCAGGACGGGCGCGGGTCCGGCAAATGCCCGAGCGCCCGATCAAGTTCGAGCAGGCCATGCGCGCCGAAGCGCCGCGTGAATCCCTCGCGCGGCAGGCGCAGACAGTCGCCGACCGTGCTCGCCCCCATGCCGGCCAGCGCATCACACAGCGCCGGCGGCCAGTCGAGACAGGCAAGCGGCAGCTCGCGCAGGGCTCGTGTGAGGTTACGCGCATCGCGTATGCAGACGCGCCGCCCCGAGCGCGCCAGCCAGGTCGCGGCGAGCGGCGTCGGTGCGATTGCCGGTGCCGCGGTAAAACCACGATCCCGCAGGCCGTGCAGAATCTTCTGCCGCAAAGCGCGCAGGCCATCGAAGAGGCGCAGGCTGCCGGCGACCTCGAGCAACAGCACCCCGTGCCCTGCCATCGAAACGACCGAGGAGAAGCGTTCGAGCCAGCCGGCCAGCTCCTCGAGGGCCTGCTGCTCGCGCAACACGCTGCGCTCTTCGAGTTGCAGGGCCGGCAGCAACGCCAGTGCGGCATTGGCAGTCTGGCCCGGAACGACACCCGCATTCTTCGCGGCATCGTTGACCAGCAGGATGCGGTGCACGCCATGTTGTTCTTCGACGACGGCCGCCGGAGCAGACCCGGCCACGGTCGCCTCGAGCGGCAGCTGTGGCAGCCACAGGCAGAACCAGAGACGCTCCGCCGGGGTACTGGCGGGAGCCTGCCTGGCGGGTGATGTATCGCGCACCGGCCCCGTCTCCCTGGGCGCCAGCGGCAATGCCTGCTGTACGGCAGCGGAGGTCGGTGCCGCTTCCCGACCGAGGTCGGGTGGTTTGCAGGCACGCGATTTCATTACCAGAGCCGGCTGATAACCGCCGGGCGACCGCCGCGGCTCTTCAGGATATGCACGCGCGTTCCGTTCTCACTCGAATGCAACTCGAGACGCAGGGCGGCGGCCGACGGCTGACGACCTGCCGCGAGCGGACGGAACGCAACTGCCCAGCTGTGGCCCCGCTCGGCTGCAAGCTGCAGGCGACGACTCGCCTGGTCATCGAGCACATCGGGCCACAGCAGGACGGCGGCACAGGTTCCTGACGACAGTGCCTGCTCGGCCGACCAGAGAATCTCGCTCACGTCCCCGGGACGCACGATCAGCATGCGCGATAAATCGATGCCGTACTGTCGCAGCGCGGGTGGATACGGCTGGAACGGTGGCGCGACCCAGGCGATCCAGCCCGGTTCACTGCAGCCCTGCCCCGGCGCCTCGTTACTGAGCCTGGCCAGTGCCGGCATCAGCAGGCGCAGTTCCCCGATACCGTAATGCGCCGTCAGGATTTCAGTCAGGGAATCGGTTGGCCAGCCACCGCCGGGCAAATGCCGGTCGAGTTCCGCATAACCGCTCGCGAGGCCCGCCCTGCGGCCTGCCTGGTCGCGCCCCCGCCAGACGCGCGGGTTCGCCAGGATTTTTTCGAGCGGCGATGACAATGCTCAATGCAATGGCAGGCCGTCGCGGATGACCCCGACGACGACGCCTTCGA
>JARRMH010000190.1:0-5664 GCA_037386205.1 Woeseiaceae bacterium
TCCTGGCTCTTGTCGATCGCCGCCTGGAGTTCGTCGCGTCGTGCCAGCAGGGCGCGATTGCGCGGTGCCAGGTCACGCACGATCTCGCCGAAGCGCGTCCAGAAGTCGTCGGGCGCAATGCCGGTGCCCGTCGCGATGCGCCTCGGCCCGTTCGCCGAGGTCACGCGAATTCCGGCTGGAGATCGACTCGCGTAGTCGCTTCAACCAGCGGCGGGCGAAAGTGAACTCGATGCTGAGGATTGCGAGGCCGACCGGGATGACGACCAGGGCCGGACCCGGCGTAACGATCATGACGACACCGAGCAGCACAACCGTCGTGCCGACGACGCCGATGACGATACGTCGCGCCGCTTTGTAGGTGATATGAATCGCCCGCTTGATCAAGTCAAGGTCCTTCGTTTTTTCTGCCGCTTGCCGTAGCCTATCGTCAATGAGGCAGAATCCGAAATACTGTGTGGCGCTGTTGACGGCCATGCCGGCGATGCTCGCCTCGGTCGCGCCAATCGCTGCCGAGGGCGACCTTCGAGCTGCGGGCCGCCTACAAGTGCAGGGGCGAGCCGATGTCGCTGACCGTGAGTGTCGCGGATACCTACCGGACGCTCGGCGCCGAGGACCTTGCCGGACAACGCGCGACCGAGTTGACGCTAACCGTACCACCGCAGCAACTGCCGCTCGCGGCCGACAGCCGTTTCTGCATTGCGGGCGACACCGATGCTACCGACCGCATGCTGGTTCCCGGTCTCGTGATGGTGCACGCGTCGCTGCGCTGCGCAGATGCAGAAGGCACGTCCATCCATTACGCGAGTGCGCCATTGAAAGCGCGGCTTGTATGCGTTCGCGAACCCGATCCGCCTCAGGACGATTCGGCCTCGTCGCTCGAGAGGTGACGGTCGAGAAATTCGATGGTCCTGGTCCAGGCATCGGCCGCTGCCTCGGCGTCATAATTGCGGCCTGTCGGATTGGCGAACGCGTGGCCGACACCGGGGTAGATATGTATCTCGTGCTCCTTGCGCAGGCGCTCGAGGGCGGTGCGGAAGGCTTCGACCGACTCGACGTCGATACCGCTGTCCTCGGCACCGAACAAACCGAGTATCGGCGCGGTAACCGGGCGCAGCTTGTCCTCATCCGATGTCACCTGCCCGTAGTAGATGACGCTTGCGTCGAGTTCGTCCGGCAATAACTGGGCGGCCTGCAGCGACCATCCGCCGCCGAAGCACCAGCCGACCGAGGCGATACGCGGTGCGCCTGCTGTTTCCAGAAAGTCGTACGCCGCCTTGATATTGTCCGCGGCGGGTTGCGTGTCTTCGACGACCCGGAGCATCAACTGGCGGGCCTGCTCGGGCGTTTCCGCGGTCTCGCCGCCGTACAGGTCCACCGCCAGGACCATGTATCCCTGGCCGGCGAGCCGGTCCGCCATGGCCCGCACGTTGTCGTTCAATCCCCACCACTCGTGGATCACGATGATGGCAGGTAGCGGCTGGAAAACGTCCGCCGGTGCGGCAAAGTAACCGTAGACCAGCTTCTCACCCGATTCCGTGTACGGCATGCGCGGGTCTGAAATGACCTCGCGCACCGGCGCGACCTCCGCTGCCGGGCTCGGCTCCACCCCGTCGTCGGCGTGTTCACGAGCCATGCCTTCGACGGTCTCCCGACCTGCCTCGACCGCCTGCTCGTCGGGCGGTTGCTCCTCGCGCCCGCAGCCGCCGAGCAGCAGGCAGCCGACCAGGCTTAAGGCCAGCACGTTACGAATCGGGGACAGGCGCGCCAACCTGCGCTTCAACGAAAGCGTTCTCATCGGGGTCAAGTGTAATCGAATTTCCGGGCCGGAATCCCGCTCAGTCCCAGGAGTCGTCGTCATCCCATTCCTTCAGCTTGCTCTTGTCCACGTCTTCCCATTGCTCTTTGCTCAAGCGGTTGTAACTGATCACCTTCACCACCGTGTACGCGATAACAAGAGCGATCATAACGAGAACGATAATAAGGCCTGTCGACATGGTCTACCCCCGCTGCAATCCTGCGCTTAGCATAACACCCGAAATCCCGGGTCGCCGTCGAACGCGAACAACGCTATCGTATGCCGCCGTGGCAACGACCGACAACATGACCGCCGACGTTCCGCTGGTCGAAATACGCAACGCGACGATCTGGCGCGGCACGACCCGTGTCTTCGAGAAGCTGGATCTCACGATCCGGCAACACGAACGCGTGGCAATTGTCGGCCCCAACGGCTCGGGCAAAACCACCCTGCTAAAAGCGATCAACCGCGAATTGTACCCGGTCGCCCGCGACTCGACGGTGTTCAGGATACTGGGGCGCGACCGATGGAACGTATGGGAACTGCGCAAACACATCGGCATCGTCTCGCAGGACCTGCAGCAGCGTTACACGCCGGCGACCACGGCACTCGAAGTCGTCGTCTCGGGGTTCTATTCGAGTATCGGTGTACACGGCCTGCTGGCCAGCCGTGTGACGACTTCGCAACTTGCATCCGCACGCGCAACGCTCGACGAACTCGGCATCGGCGATCTCGCCGGGACGCCCTTGCGCGAGATGTCCACGGGACAGCAACGGCGTTGCATCCTGGCGCGGGCGCTGGTTCACAAACCACAAACGCTGGTGCTCGACGAACCGACCGCCGGGCTCGACTTCGCCGCGAGTTTCGACTACCTGGGGCGCGTACGTCAGCTGGCCGCCTCGGGTCGCGATATCGTCATCGTGACGCATCATCTCAACGAGATTCCGCCCGAGGTCGACCGTGTCATCCTGCTGCAGGAAGGCAACGTGGTAGCAGACGGACCCAAGGGTGAGGTCCTGACCGAGGAGCAACTCACCGACGTCTACGGAGTACGCGTCAGAGTGGCGCTCATCGACGACTACTACCTGGCATACCCCGGCTGACGGCCTGAAAAACGTGACCTGTTGCCGAGATTTTTCCGGCCCGGTCTTTTATTCTTATTCTCCATCTTATGTTGAAACCGATTCGCAAACTCCTGACCAGCGCGCCGCTCGTGGCGATGCCGGCGCTTGCTGCCGATGACGGCCTGCCGACCGGGATCAACAGTACCGGGCCCGCAATGTTCCTGTTCACGATCGCCGGGGCCCTGCTGCTGACGCTCGTATTCCGCTCGGTTGCCAACCACCTGGTCAGCTGGGTCACGCGAAGAATCGGACAGTTCCGCATCCGCCGCGCACTCGAGAAACGCAGTCCGAACGTGCTGCACGACTTCATCATTCCGGGCGCCTACGGCGGGCTCGCGCGGATCGATCATGCCGTCCTGACGGCGGGCGGCATTCTGTGTATCCAGACAAAGCACTTTAACGGCATCGTGTTCGGCGACGTGGACGAGGCGCAGTGGACCAACGTGGACGGCGTGCATCGGCGGCGGTTTCTGAATCCGCTGATCCAGAACGAAGGGCGCACCCGTGCGCTACGGCAAGTGGTGCCTGACGTGCCGGTGGACAATCTCGTGATCTTCACGGGATCGGTCGAGTTCACGTCCGCGCCGCCCGCCAATGTCATCCACGTCAGCAGGCTCGAGAGCTACATCGCGAGGCACGTATTCGGTCCGAGCAGGGTCAAGGACTGGGATGCCGCCTGGTTGACCGTCAACGCGGCCGTTTTGAAGGATGAGGAAGCGCGCAAGGACTACGCCGCGCAAATCAGCTTCGGCTGACCTGCCGCCCGCCCGACCCGGATCTTGCTTTATACTCGGGCGCCAATTCCCGGCTCGAGGCACATTGCATGGAAAATGCCCTGATCAGCTCACCGCTTGGCGTACTCGCCGTATTGTGCGCCGTCGCGGCTTTCTTCTTCTTGCTGGCTCAGGTCACCGCGGCGAAGTTTTTCCATTTTGTGCCGCCGCTGCTGTTCATCTATGCGACCCCGGTTTTCCTCAGTAACCTGTCGCTCGGCGGGCAGACGGTGCTGCCGAATTCCTCCATCATCTATTCCGGGCTCAGTACCTACGTGTTGCCGGTGGTCATCGTCCTCATGCTGATCAAGGTCAACGTGCCGGCCGTGGTCAAGGTTTTGGGGAAGGGGGTCCTCGTCATGCTGATGGGTACCGCCGGCGTCATGGTGGGCGGCGTCGTGTCGTACGTCATCGTGCACGGCTGGCTCCCCGCAGATTCCTGGCGCGGCTTTGGCGCGCTTGCCGGCAGCTGGATCGGGGGAACGGCAAACATGCTGGCAACCAAGGAAATGCTCGGCGCATCGGAGGCGCAGCTCGGTCTCGCGGTCGTCGCGGACAACATCATCTACATCGTCTGGTTGCCGCTGCTGCTGATGTCCCGCGACTTTGCCGACAAGTTCAACCGCTGGGCCCGGGTACCGGCCGACAGGCTCGCCGCCATGGATGCAGCTGCGGAAATGCACGTCGAGGAAGACCACTCGCCGAGCATGTCGCAATACCTGTACCTCGCGGCCGTCGTGATGGTCGTAGCTGCGATCGGGCATGCCGTGGCGCCGCCCGTCGCCGCATGGATCGCCGACACGTCGCCGGGGCTTGCCGGCATCTTCTCGGAGACCACGACGCGCATCCTGATCATCACGACCATCGCCCTGTTACTGTCGACAACGCCGGTTTCCCGACTACCGAACTCCACGGCCATCGGCACGGCGCTCGTCTATATCTTCGTCGCGGGTATGGGCGCCCGTGCCGAGGTGGCGGGCCTCGCGGATGCGCCTGCGTTCGTCCTCGGTGCCTTCATCTGGATCTTCATCCACGGCCTGTTCATGCTGGCCGGCGCCTGGATTTTCCGGGTCGACGTGCACAGCGTTGCGATCGCATCGGCTGCCAACATCGGGGCCGCGGCGTCCGCACCGATCGTGGCCGCGCACCATCGCCCCAACCTCGTGCCCGCGTCGATTCTGCAGCGTCACGAGCGGTGCTCGCTCTACCTCGACGGCTTCTTCGAGCGGGCGTACGCGCATGAGCAGATGGGCGACCTGGCGGCGGCGGAGGCGGACTACAACCGGGTGATCGAGCTCACGGAGATGAACCAGAACGTGGCGGAGCGAGCGACGCTCTACGCCTATATGGCCGATCGCTACCACCAGGCGGGGAAGGCCGTCGAGGCGGAGGAGTACATGTCGACCGCCCTGGAGCTCGATCCCACCAACCCCGACTTCCACGTCATCCAGGGGGATTGGGCCGCTGGGGAGGGAGACTACGACGCCGCCTTCCAGCACTACGAGCGGGCCGGCGAACTGGGGCGGGATCCCATGGAGATGTACCGGATCCGCAGCACCGCGAGTCTACGGATGGTTCAGGAGAAGTACGGCACCGAGAATGCCCAGGAGCTGCGCCAGCAGATGACGCCGGAGGAGACCGAGTTCGTCTGCTCCGAGGTCACGCAGGCGCTGGAAGCCGGGATGCAGGACATGCCGATGGATCTCTTCGCGGCGCTGGTGTGCCGCTGACCCGGTCTCCTCGAGGGACCGATCACCAACACAGACTACCAACGAGGTATGGAATCGTGATCAACGGACGAAAGACGGTCATGGTCGTAGCGGCGGTGACCGTGATCGGGACGGTCGGCACCGCCTGCGCCAACAGTCAGCAATCGGGGACCCTCAGCCCATCTCGTGGGTGACGCAGATCTATAGTGATCGAAATGGCTGATGGCCAAATCGTTGAATAGAAGATTGGACTGCAAAAATTT
>JARRMH010000191.1:0-5562 GCA_037386205.1 Woeseiaceae bacterium
CGCATCTCTTCTGTGACAGTTCCCGGGCGCACGTCGTACAGCACGAAATCGCCGGCCGGCGTGGCTTCGTCCCAGCCCGGGTCACCGTGGACGACGAACGCGCGCTCGAGCGGCATGCCGGCCAGCGTGTCGGCCATAAGCTTCGCCGCCTCCTTGCTGTACGCGCCGATCAACTGATACGGCGGCGCCGCCGGGTTGGTCAGCGGGCCCAGCACGTTGAACACGGTGCGTACCGCAAGCGCCCCGCGGATCGGTACCACGGCCTTCATCGCGGGATGGTAGGCCGGCGCGAACAGGAACGTGAAGTTGGTGGCCTGCAGGCAGGAGACGGCCTCGTCCTCGTGCAGCGGCAACGGCATGCCGAGACATTCGAGCATGTCGGCGCTGCCGGAGCGGCTCGATACCGAGCGGTTGCCATGCTTGACCACCCGGGCGCCGCACGCGGCCGCAAGCAGGCCGGTGCCCGTCGACAGGTTCAGGCTACCCGACCCGTCGCCGCCGGTGCCGACCGTGTCCTATCTCGTCGGCCGTTTCGCCCTTGGCCCTGAGGCCCGCGAGCAAGGCACCGGCGAGGGCCTCCGGCAACTCGCCCTGGGCGAGCTTGTGCATCAGCTCGTAAGCCCTTGTTTCTGGGAGCGATTCACCGTTCAGCAGCTGGTCGAGCAGCTGGCTGTACTCCTTGCTCATGGCGCCTCCTGTCGCATGAAGTTGGCCATCAGCGCGTTGCCCTCCGGCGTCAGCACGCTCTCCGGGTGAAACTGCACGCCCTCCACGGGCAGCTCTCTGTGGCGCACGCCCATGATCTCACCGCGATCGGTCTGTGCCGTCACCACGAGCTCATCGGGCAAGGTCTCCCGTTGCGCGCACAGGGAATGATAGCGACCGACCTCGAACGGATTCGTCAGGCCCCGATAAATCGTCTTCCCGTCGTGCGTCACCATCGAGGTCTTGCCGTGCATCAGGCGCTCGGCCCTGACGATTTCGCCCCCGAGTTGCTGCACGATGCTTTGATGTCCGAGACACACGCCGAGCACCGGTATCTCGCCTGCATAAGCCCCGATCATCCCGAGCGACACGCCGGCGTCCTCGGGCCGCCCCGGTCCCGGCGAAATGACGAGATGCGTCGGATCGAGCTCCTTACTTTCATCAACCGTAAGCGCATCGTTGCGATACACCATGACGTTCGCGCCCATTGCCGCAAATGCCTGCACGAGGTTGTAGGTAAACGAGTCGTAGTTGTCGATCAGGAGCATGCGGACATGCCCGAAGGACTCCCGGTTCGCCATCACAGCCCCTCCCCGGCAATCTCGAGCGCGCGCCTGAGAATCGCACTCTTGGCCATGACTTCGCGGTACTCCTTGGCTGGCACCGAGTCGGCGACGATACCCGCACCGGCCTGGAAACTGTATTCGCCACCGGAGAAGATCAGTGTACGGATCGTGATCGCCTGGTCCATGTCGCCGCTGAGCCCAAAATAACCTGCCGTGCCAGCGTACAGTCCACGACCGACGTTCTCCATTTCCTCGATGATTTCCATCGCGCGTACTTTCGGCGCGCCAACCAGCGTACCGGCCGGGAAGCTGGCCGCGAACAGGTCAAACTGGTCATGGCCCGATGCCAGCTCACCCTGTACCCCGCTCACGATGTGCATGACGTGGCTGTAGCGCTCGATCGCGCGGTACGGATCGACGCGCACGCTGCCGGCTGTCGCCACGCGCCCGAGGTCGTTGCGCGCCAGGTCGACGAGCATGACGTGCTCGGCCGCCTCCTTCGGGTCGGCCAGCAGCGCCTGCTCGTTGGCCAGGTCTTCGTCGCGCGTCGCACCGCGCGGCAACGTACCGGCGATCGGCCGCAGCGATGCCGTGCCCTGATTCAGCTTGACGAGCGCCTCGGGCGAGGAGCCGACCACCTGCAGATCGTCGAAGTCGAAGAAGAACATGTACGGCGACGGATTCAGCAAACGCAGCGCGCGGTAGACCTCGAACGGCGAGACGTTGGTCCTGCCTTTGAACAGGACCGAGATCACGATCTGGTAGATGTCGCCGGCCGCGATGTACTCCTTGCAGGCATTCACGCGTGCGGCGAATTCCTCCTCCGTGAAGCTCGCCTCGGCCGGAGAAATCGTCACCGCCTGGCCGTTGCCCGGAATTGGCCCGCGCAATTCCTCCATGACCCTGGCGCGCAGGGCGCGACGCTCCTCCTCGGGCCCGTCGTGCAGCAGGGCAATACGCCGCGTCACGTGATCGAATACGAGCAACGACTGCGGTGCGACGAACGCCGCATCCGGCACGCCGGTCTGCTTGTCGGTGTCGACGGGCAGGCGCTCGAACAGTCGCACGACGTCATAGCCGGATACACCGACCAGGCCCCCGGCAAACGGCAAATCCTCGGCCGGCTGCGGTTGCGGCGCCCGCTCCAGCGCATCGCGGAGCGCCGCAAGGTACTCCTGCTGATTTTCCGGGCGCGCACGTCGCTCGTCGCCGATGCGCAACGCATCGGCGTCCATCCGCACCTCCAGCGCCGCACCGAAACCGAGGAAAGAATAGCGCGCGAGGCGCTCACCGCCCTCGACGGACTCGAGCAAAAAGCGCGGCTTGAGTTTGCCGAGCTTCAGGTAGGCCGATACCGGGGTGTCAAGATCAGCCGCAATGTCGAAGGGTGCCTGCATAGTCTACCCAATAAAAAAGCCCGTCTTGCGATCAACAGAGACGGGCCTTGGTGTATTCGTTTCAGCTAAACGCTAGCCAGCCGCCCTCTCTTCCAGGGACGGCCACCACCAGTTGCTGGCGAACGATGCGTTCATGCCGCTGAGTATTGCCGCGCCTCGAAACGGAGTCAACCGTTACAAGGGCAACCACACGCTGCGGTTTTGCCGCCGCCGCACAGACTTACAGTTCGTACATCAACGGCAACACGACCGAGAAACCGGTCCACATGATAACAGTCAGCGGAATACCGACCCGCAGGAAGTCCTGGAACCGGTAACCGCCGGCCGTCATGATCAGCAGGTTGGTCTGGTAACCGTAGGGCGTCGCAAAGCTCATATTGGCGCCGAACAGGACAGCCAGGATGAACGGCTCCGACGGCACCCCCAGCTGCGACGCGATACTGATAGCGATCGGCGTGCCGATGGCCGCGGCCGCATTGTTTGACACGATATTGGTCATGATGGTCATGAGCAGCAGGAACGAGCTCAGGACCACGGGCGTCGGCAAGCCCGATGCCGCGTTGACGAATGACAGCGCGATGAAGTCGGCCATGCCGGTACCGAGCAGCGCCTTGCCGAGCGCGAGCGCGGTCACGATGATCATGACGACCGGTATCGACAGCGAACTTGCCGCATCCCGCCAGCTCAGGCTCCCGGTCGCAATCATCAGCCCGAGGCCGATCAGGGCGCTGACCGAGATCGGCATGATGCCCGTCGCCGCGGACAGGATGACGAACCCCATGATCGTCAGCGCCCGCTTGGCGTGATGCGTCTGCGGCAGGTCCGTCGTACCGTCGAGGACCAGCATGGTGCCGGAATCCTTGAGGTGGGCAATCGCCTCGCGGGTGCCCTGCACCAGGAGCACGTCGCCGGCACGCAGCCGGATCAGGTTGATATCGCTGGTCACCTGCGAACTCGGCGCGCGAGCGCGATGCAGCGCAAGCGGCAGCAGGCCGTAGCTGTTGGTGAAGCGTGCCGCAGCCAGGCTGCGCAGGTGCAGCGGCGACCCGCGCGTAATGACGACTTCGGCGAGTTGCTGCCCCTCGGCCGTCAGCGGCCGGTCTTCATCGATCGGATGCTCGTTGTCGTCGAGGCTGAACAGCGTCGCGCCCAGCAACTGTTCGTAATGCTTGAGATTCTCTGGCGAGTCCTTGACGAAGAGCCGGTCACCGGGCTGCAGGATCACCGAGGGCAGCTTGGCGAGAAACAGCGATTCCGAACGCTGGATCTTGTCGATACGCAGGTTGCCATCGGCCTTGGCCAGAACTTCAGACAGAGTCTTGCCGTCGGCGAAACCGCCTTCCTTCACATTCAGCTGGGCGCTGAAAATTCGCGGCGTGGTGTCGGCCATCGGCGGTGTGCGATCGGGCAACATGCGCGGAGCGACGAGCCACAGGAACAGGATGCCGAAACCGCCGACCATCGCGACCGGAAGAACCCATTCGAACATCGTGAAATCGTGATTGCCCATATCGTGGGCGATGCCGACGACCAGCAGGTTGGTCGACGTGCCGATCGTCGTCGACATACCGCCGATGATCGTCGCAAGGCCCATCGGCATCATGACGCCCGATACCGGAAACTTCGACCGCAGCGACGCCCCGACCAGGATCGGCATGAGCAACACGACGATCGGCGTGTTGTTCATAAAGGCGCTGAGTATGGCACCGGCGACCAGTGTCGCAAGCAGTGCGAGCACCGGTCGCGACGACCACGCCCGGCCGACGACGTTCGCCAGCGGCTGCAGCGCACCGGTCGTTTCGAGTGCCTTGCCGACCATCATCAGCGCGCAAATGGCCACCAATGCTTCGTTGCCGAATCCGGCAAAGAAATCGACCGGCCCGAGGACGACCTCGCCATCCCTGGTGTACGGAAACAGCTGGAAGCCGGCCGTCAGGATGATCAGGATGGCGAGCGACGACGATTCGAGCGGTATGCTGTCGCGCGTAAAAAGATACAGCGCGAAGACAGTCAGGAGCAGTACCGCTATGCCATGCGCGTCGGGTGTAATCGGCTGCAAAGCTTCCTCTCGCCGCTCCGCCTCGGGACGGTAGACGGTATCCCAGATACGACCCGACGCGCAATATCGGAATCAGGCCCTGGCGCGGTCGTCCTTGATCAGCAACGCGAGGATGAACAGCAACCCGAACGGCGGCAAAATTGCCGCAACGCTGCCCCAGAGAATCGTCAGTTGCGGCGTTTGCGTCTTGCGTCCCGCAAGATACACGACCGTCGGAATCGCCAGTATCAGCCAGACGACAAACAGCACGCCCATACTTGCCAGAGATATATCCAATGTCCTACCTCCTCTTGCAAATGACGGTGACGCCGCCGGAGGAAACCTCGCTGCGGCATTGTAGCTGTCCCCCGCCGCCCTGCGCATACCACTCGGAGATGAAATCCACCATCCGGTCTGCGAACGGCTGCGTGGAAAAAACACCTTCATACGGCGCGGCCGCGGCGGCCGTATCCGGGATCACGTTGCCATCGGCATCCCGCGCCGATCCCTCCATCAGCTCAAACGTGTAGCTGAGTTCTGCAAGTGATCCCTCGAGTCCTGTTAACTCAAGCTTGGCCGTCGATCCATCGGCGAAAGTGACGGAAATACAGAGATTCAGGTTGACGATTTTGCCGAGTGCCGACAGCGGCACCGATACCGGCGCACCGATCGACTGCCAGATATTCAGGTGTTCGTTGACATAGTCCGACACGCGCCGCTGCAGGACGGTGCTGTGCAAGACGTCGTAGGCCGACCCGGCGATTTCTTCCGGTATCCGGGTTCCGGCCAGGAACGACTCGATGTCGGCCTTGATTGCAGCGACGCTCTGCTCGAATTCATAGCGTATGTGCGCCTC
>JARRMH010000192.1:0-5189 GCA_037386205.1 Woeseiaceae bacterium
GGTCTCCAACGGCGCCGAGGTTTTTCTGTGGGATCCGCTTGCTCCAATCGATCCGGGTGTTGATCAGAATGACGACGGTCCCCGGGAAGATTGGCTTCCCGGACGCATCAACATTATCGGCCCAATTGAAGAAGGCGATTTGGAGAAAATCATCGTCGCCCTGAAGAACCAGGAGTATATGCCCGGTTTCGCCATCTCCTCGTCGGGTGGTGACGTTCTCGAAGCAATGGAGATTGGCAGGTTTTTCAGGGATTCGAGGCTGGACATCACGGTGAAAGACAATGCCCGGTGCGTTGGCCCGTGTTTTCTCATCGTCGTTGGCGCGACAGGCAGATATCTGCAATCTCCTGTAGGGTTTCATCGCGCATACACCGACCCTGAGCGCGACAAGTCCCGTTCTTCGGCGCAGGCAAAGAAGACGGATGAAGAACTCGACTCACTCGTGAGCGCATACCTGGAAGAAATGTACGTTCCGGAGGACGTTATTGCGGAATTGATGTCCACGCAGCCTGCCGCAGAGAGTTACCTCAGTCCTGCCGAATTTCGTCGACGCCTCGGCCAGCACCCCCCGACAACCGCGGAATGGAAGGTCGCCAGCTGTGGCGAAATGACGGACGACGAGAAGTTACTCTACAGAGGAGTTGTCGCCCTCAGAAATTATGAAAAGCACTACGAGGGTAAGGACCCAGCGCTTTTCAATGCAGAAGAAAAAGCATGGCTTCGCTACAGCGCCGAAGACATCAAGTTGGGATTGAGCCTTTCCGACATGGTTAAAGAAAGGTTGCACAACAAGCACCAACGAGTAAATAACTGCGTCTTGCCCATCGAGAAAGAGCATGACAGAAAATTGCTCCAGGCCATGAAAGACCTCGAATAGCTATACGATAAGGTCGGCTCATTGTTCAGCGCAAAGGTCAACCTTGTACAAGCATCGTGCCCAAGAGCCCAAGGGCAAACCCGAACACTGCACCAAGAGGCGGCCCCCAATGCCTGTCGAGTTTAGCCTGCGGGGCGATATCCTGAAATACGAGGTACAGGATGCCGCCACCTGCGAATAACATGGTCACTGATGTTGCCACCGGGGCCGCCGACAGCACCCAATAGCCCAATACGCCGCAAATCGGTCCGAAAAGGGCGCTGCCGAGTAGCAGCATCATTGCCCTTTTCTTCGTCATGTGGGCGGTGGTTACCAACTCTCGGTACGCATTGAAGCCCTCCGGAAGATTCTGCAGGGCAATGAACATTGCGAGCAACACGCCGACCGACGCCTGTGTAGACATCAACGCGCCCAACGCAACCGCCTCCGGCATGAAATCCAGCAGCGCCGCCAACAAATTGGATACAGATCTGCCCATCCGCGTCATCGAGCGATCGATAACATAAAACAGCAGACCGCCTGCTACCAGGCTGGCCGTGGCTGTGGCTGCCGTGACCTCGTCCATGCCATGCGGCACGAGTACCAATGCCACGCCTGCAATCAGAATTCCGCCTCCGAAGGCGAGAACTGCATGGCGAAACTCCTGCTCCAGCCAGCGAGGTCTCAACCGTTCTATGCTGGCGAGAGCCCCACCTGCTGGCAGAGCCAACCCGGCCAATGACGTGTAGGCAATTATTGCCAGCAGGGGCTCCATTGGTCATTCCGCGATTGCCTTGGAAGATCGAGTATAGTTTCAACAATGCACGTGATGGCAAGCAATATGGCAGCTGGCGGCCGCGGTGCGCTTCGCAGAGCTGCCTGTCAGTCGGTGATAGACTCGAGGTTACCAGGTGATAACAAATGTGGGCCGCACACACTCGAAGCATCCCTTCAGGCGCAAAAATAGCAATCTACGAAGACAGCGCTCCGCTGTCATTCAGTGAGTTTTTCGCTCTTCTTGAGAGAAACAACGATTTCGCTCACTGGTACAGCAGTCTGATCGCAGATTGTGAATTCGAAGCGCTCTTCTGGGAACTGCCTGCGCTTACTACTGAGACCATCCACAAGGGTGCGGAATTCGTAGTTATAGAATCGGCTGCACTTTCCCGGCTTCGACCTGATTCAACTCCATTCGCATCACACTTTGCAGCCCAGCCCGGCTCTGATGTAATCGAGTTTCCCAACCTGGGTAACGATGCACTGTTGATCGTCCCGGCGCCGATCGATTCCGCCGATTCATTTCCGCACCTCGCGGCATTTCTCAGGAGCGCCCGGAGGAGCCAGGTCGCTTCGCTCTGGCGAGTTGCTGCTCGCGCGGTATTTCAGAACCTGGGATCTTCGCCCAGATGGCTCAGTACGGCTGGATTAGGGGTGTCCTGGCTCCATCTTCGCCTCGACACACGGCCCAAGTACTATAATTTCTCGCCGTACAAAAAAATAAACCAGGAAGATACTGCTCATTCAACCGCCCCGGCGCGGTCATTGCGACGGTTTGCAACGCAATCCCTAATTAATGTCGTTTAGTTCGATCCAGTAACCGTCGGGATCCATTATCCATGTCTGTCGCACATTGTCGGGACGCGTCGAAACGAAGTAGTCCTCGCCACCACCAAGGCTGGTGTAGACAACGCCCTCAGAGCGGAGGTAACGCAGAAACTCATCAAAGTCAGCAATCGCAAAAGCAAAATGATTGAAACTGCTGGGTTTTATTTCCACGCCTTCGACCTCTCCGACATGAAGTTCGAGGCCTTCTCCGAGGGATAAGAACATTTGCCGATCAGGCAGCCATGGCGCATCAATCTGTTTCAGCCCCAGAAGTTCGGTGTAGAACCTTTTGCTGGCGTCAAAGTCGCTGACGACGAGCGTCACGTGGTTGAGGGCTTTGCCAAAATCCTGAGCGTATGAAAACCCAGCCCAGAGAAAAAGAACCAGAAGGAGCGTTACTCTTTTCATTTTCTACCTCGCCTGACCGCGCCGAACAACGAAACCAGAACACTTTGACGAGCGGAAGCAAAGTCTTCTGTTCCGCAAATGACTGGCATACGATACTACAGAGCGGGCGATGTCGGCTTTTGGCCGGACTATAATTTCAGCTACTGACCCGAAGCTAACGTTCTGTGTATGTCGAGCCGGACTTCAACAACATCGCCAGTTGGATAACGAAAAGGGGTTAGTCCTATTTATATCAAAAAGCTTTACGCGGGTTGGTCAGATATGGATATCAACTCGCACATGAGAAACACAGCCTATCTGGATAAGGCTGCAGACGTTCGTCAGATGTTCCTTCGTGAGAACGGATTTCCGGCTGAGGAGTTTCTACGGCTCAGGGTCGGACCAGTTGTCAGGAAGGACGAGGTGGAGTACTTCAGTGAGGTTGGACTGCTGGAATTTGTTGATGTGACGCTAGCCATTGCCGGTCATGCACCCGACGGCAGCCGCTTTTCTCTGCGCCAGGAAATCATTCGCGCTGATGGGAAGCTGAGCGCGAGAGTGACGAGCAGCGGTGGTTGGCTCGATTTGGACAAGCGCAAGCTCGTCGCGCCACCGCAAGTAGTATTCAGGGCCTTGGACTCCCTTGAGCGTACCGAGGACTATCAAGACTTACCATCAAGTGTGAAGAAAGTCTGACGAGAATGTAAACTAACTTGAGCTACCTCTCCTACGGTTGAAAGGCCGCTCCCGGCCGCACTGCGTCCGCGTTCGATTACAATCTCTTCGCAAACAACGAGTCCGCGATCAGATTTGAACTCGCTCTCGGCGACATCGCAATACCTGTTACCTGGAGCGAACCGGCTCGCTTGCCTGGTGCCACAGCCAGCGCAGCGCTTCCGGCAGCAATGCGCCCGGGTGGGCGTCGCTGTGCTCGCCGTCGGTCCAGACATAGGTGAATTCATAGCGCGGCCCGTGCTGCTGCCGCCGATCCGCCGCGCGGTTCGCAAAGTCGAGCGCTGCAACCATTTGCTGATTGGCAAGAAACCAGTTGCCCCATTCGTTGTCGAGATCGTTGCTGCCGTCCTGAAAGAACAGCCGCAGCGGCCGGATCGGCTCACGCCGGATCAGCGCCGGATAATCCTGTCCGCCCAGACGAATCGGGTCGGCGTTCGGCTTGAACCCGATCGAGACGTAGCTTCCGATACCACTGTAGACCTTGCGAAAGTAGTCCGGCCGAAACCAGGCCGCCGTGAATGCGGCGATCGCGCCGCTACTGGTGCCCACAATCATGCGCTGGTCCGGATCGTCTGTCAGGCGATAGTCGCGTGCGATCCGGGGGATCAATTCGTCGATCAACATGCGCGCGTAACGATCGTCGACGGCGTCGTATTCCTGCGCACGATTGTCCGGATTGCCGCTGCCGAGGTCGGGGTAGGTATCGGAGCGGTTACCGGGTGTTACGAAGAGGCCAATCGTCACCGGCATCGTGCCGTCATGAATCAGGTTCTCCAGCACCTGTGGCGCCCGGATGGATCCTTCCGGGTTCGTCGCCCGCTGCCCGTCCTGGAAGACCCCGAGCGCAGCCGGTTCGTCGCCCGTGTACTGAGCTGGCACGAAGATCCAGTACTGGCGCACCGTGCCCGCAATGATCTCGCTATGGAACTCGAAAGGACCTTCCAGCCGCCCGCGCGGCGCGTCGGCTGTCGGCAGGTGATCGGGCGTGAACTCCGGGCCGGTGCGGATTTCCTGCGCCGAGCCGATGGTGGTGAATGCGCAGCACAGTACGAGCAGCGGTCGGGCCAGTTTCATCATAAGCGCCTCATCGGGCCGTATTTACGCGTGTCCGGAGCATAACGGGTACGATTATGGCGGTCGACTCGGAATCCTGGTTACTTACGACTCTCTGCTGTCCTAACGCTAGCCAGTCATTTCGACCCTTTACATCCAGTGGTGGCCGAATAGACAGCTGGCAGATTCTGGTCACTCGTATCGAAACGATCGGTCTTAAAGCAAGAAAGCTCCGTTATCGCTCTGGCTAGTTACGGCGACCAGTGTCAGGAATCAGTGGCCGCATTGCGCGCGCGACGTCCGTGGCACGTTTGCACTGGCACTCACGATCCCCGCACAGATATATGCCTTCGGCACGACGGCAGTTCGCTCGTGCTCGCGCTTCGGCTTGTTTTGCTTCCATCCGCTCGACTTTAGACCAGTTCCCCGTTGCGCGTGCCTCATCGTAGAGTAATTCCAAGCTTAAGCTGGGGTTTCCGCCGCAGGCTCACACAATGGCCTGCGCCGGACAATTCGAAGAGAGCATTGCGCAATGGGAACAACTTTACTCGGA
>JARRMH010000193.1:0-5184 GCA_037386205.1 Woeseiaceae bacterium
AGCCACTGCTGGGCCGTGCCGCGCTGCTGCGTGATGAGCTTGCCGGAGTGACACCCGACGCAGTTGGCGCGCACAACCTCCCAGTCGCCGGTCATCTTGAGTCCCGTGAGCGGGTCGAGTTCCGGCTCGGATGCGACCGCGGCTTCCGGCGCCGGTGCGGCAGGCTCGATGGCCGCGGGCGGTTCGCTGCCGCCGCACGCGGCAAGCAACAGGGCGAGCAGAGCACTGGTCGCGACGTGGCAGCGCATCAGACTGCCTGCACGGCAATGCGATGGCAGGCGTTGTTCAGGTAGCCCTTCGGATTCCAGCCCGGCAGCACCATCGGTTGAGACCGCCCGGCGCTGTCGGTCGCTCGCGCCCACACTTCGTAGTAGCCGATCTCCGGGAATTCGACCTCGGCACGCCAGTGTTGCCAGGCGAACCGGTTGGCAGGCGCCTCGAGCACCGCTGCCTGCCACGTAGCGCCGAAGTCGGTCGAGACGTGTACGGCACTGACGTCGAGATCGCCCGCCCAGGCGTGGCCACGCAGCGGGAATGTCGCGGTGACCGGGTGTTCGATGCCCGACCTGGGGAACGTAATCAGTGACTTGACGGGCATCGATTCGATGATGCACATCTCGTTTTCGGGTACTTCCGTACCGGGCGCCACCGGATTGCAGGGAACGCGGTATGAGGTGCCCGTCATCTTCGGGCCGTCATGGACCTGGTTGCGCACGACGATCTTTTTCAGCCACTTGCCGGCGACCGAGCCGGGCCAGCCCGCGATAACGAGACGCAGCGGATAACCGTTCATGACCGGGATGTCCTCGCCGTTCATGGCCCAGGCGATCAGCGACTCGTCTTGCAGCGCCTTTTCGAGCGGCACGCCGCGCGAAATCGGCACCTTGCCGGGATCGCCACTCAGGTGCGTGTCGGCGCCGTAGTAGGCTACGTAGACGGCGTCGTCTTTCACGCCGACCCGCTCCAGCACGTCGCGCAGCCTGACACCGGTCCACTCGGGGCAGCCCACGGCACCCGTCGACCACTGGTTGCCGGACGCGGGCGGCACGAACTCGCTGCGCCCGTTGCCGCCGCACTCGAGCTGCAGCTGGTAGGTGTGGTGGTCGAATTGCTCCTTGAGTTCACTGATCGTCAGCGTCATTTCCTGCTCGACGGACTCGCCACCGAAGCTCAATTCCCAGGCATCCGCGTCGATGCCTTCGGTATTCGGGGGGTTGCCGTTGTTGCGCACGAACAGCCGACTGGCTGGTGTGACGCGGTCGTCGAGCAGGTGGGCGGGCGTTTCGGCATTGACCGGCCGGTCGTTCAGGACCACGAGTCCGTCTTTGCCAGGTATTGCGAACGGCTCGTCGGTTTGTGCCAGCGCGGCGGGAATCAGCCCCTCAGGCATCAGGTGCGCGAACGGAATCGATGCACCCACCGCCGTGGACATTGCGATCAGGCTGCCGCGGGTCAGGAAGCCACGCCGCGTCAGCGGATCGGCTTTGCGGCCCCAGAGCTGTTCGTCGGCCGCGGCCGGATCTTCCCGGTAGAGTTCATGGATGCCACGTTTTTTGTTCGTCATCGATCATGCCCTCCTGCAAGCTAGTAAAGCAGCGAGATCAGCGACAGGCTGACCACGCCGACGAGGACTGCCGCGACGAGGCCGGCGCCGAGCGGACGCAGCCCGATGTCTTTGAGTCCCTTGATGCTCGTGCCGAGGCCGACGGCCGCCATCGCGATGGCCAGGAACAGCTCGGCCGTCTTCTTGGTGTAGCCGACGATGGTCTTCCACTGCTCGGGGTCGAGGAATCCGAACGGCTGATCGCCAAGATCGCCAATCGTGCGAATCAGGCTCATCAAGGCAAAGCCGATAACGAACAGCGGAATCATCGTGTACCACTTCGGTGCCTCCGTCCCGTCCGAATGATTGCGGTGATAGAGCACGCTCATGAGCGGGATGATCAGCAACATTCCCAGGTTGCGTACGAGCTTGGTCACCGTCGCCACGTTCAGCGCCTCGGGGTCGCTGTAGTACTGCTGGTAGACGAGGCCGGCACCGGCCACCTGCGCCGTTTCGTGCACGGACGTGCCGAGGAACAGCCCGGACCGGAAGGCATCGCCGTCGAAGAACCAGTGCCCGATGAACGGGTAGGCCAGCATGGCCACGACGCCGAAGAGCGTGACGCAGGCAACCGCGTAGGAAACCTCGTCGTCCTTGGCAGCGATCGTCGGAGCCGTCGCCACGATGGCGGTCGCGCCGCAGATGCTGGTACCGACGGCGATCAACGTGCCGAGCTTGCCGCTGAGCCCGAGACGTCGTGCGAGGAAGGTGACGATCAGCAACGCAGCCGCGACGGCCCCGATGATGACCGGCAGTGCCTGGAGTCCGATTGCGCCGGCTTCGCTCAGGCTCAGGCGGATACCGAGCAGCACGATGCCCGCACGCAATACGCGCACCAGGCCGAAACGAATTCCGGGCTGCAGCGCGGCGGGCAGCGTGAAGGTGTTGCGGATGATGATGCCGAGAATGATCGCCATCATAATCGCGCTGATCGGGCTTTTCGGCAGGCCCAGCAGGTCGATGCCGATCAGTTCAGAGAGATATTGTCCGGCAAACGCCAGGACGAGCGCAAGCAGCAGACCAGGAAGTACGTTCATGGTATGCGGTCCTTCCTCGAGGTGTGGTGTCAGGAAAAAGGGCGTGCGGTTTCAAACCTGCACGCCCTTCTTTTTTCAGGCAGCTTTCTTGATCAAGAATCGATACACGCCGCTGTCTTCAGACTGCTCCAGCAATTCATTGCCGGTTTGTCGACAGAAAGCCTCGAAGTCCGCGACCGACCCGGGGTCGGTTGCCAGGATCTCGAGCGTGCCTCCTTCGGCGACGTCCTTGAGGGCTTTCCTGGCTTTGAGGATCGGCAACGGGCAGTTCAGGCCCTTTGCGTCAAGTGTTGCATCAGCCATTGGGGATTCTCCGTGTCAATGCGGGGTATCAGATAAAGAGGTTGATATCGGATTGCGTGGCGCACTCGATATACGTAGCGGCTCCGCCGATGTCGATGCCGTCGATCATGTCGTCTTTTGAGTACTCAAACAGGTCCATTGTCATCTGGCAGGCGATCAGGCGAACTTCGGCCTCGACTGCCATGTCGCGAAGCTCCTCGATCGAGGCAACGCCTTTCTTCTTGATCAAATTTTTCATCATCTTGGAACACGCAGCGTCCACGCCCGGAATCGCGGTAACGATATTCGGCAATCCCATGTGCATGCCGCCCATCGGCATCTTCATCGCCGGATTGCCGGCGGCCGTCACCTGCAGGTTGAGATCTTTGAGCAGTAACGGCAGGCCGTAGAAGGTGAAAAACAATGTCACGGGCAGGCCCATCGCCGCCGCCGTGGTGGACAGGATGAACGGTGGATAGGCCCAGTCGAGTGACCCCTTGGTCACAATGATGGACATGCTTTTTTCTTCTGCGGACATTGTCAGACCTCGGTGCTGGTGTTGAGCGAAGCTCGTATTAGATTATCAGAATTGTCTTTATTAGGGAAATATAATATTGTGATCCGATGCCCGACGCCGCACCGTTTTATATTGGCAGCGAGATCTACAGGAAGCCCGCATTCGGTTTCAATCATCCGCTCAATATCGTCCGCCATGCGGCAGTCGTCGATCTGTTACACGTGCTCGGCTGGCTCGACGAGCAGCACTTTCGCGAGAGCGAGCCCGCTTCGGTCGACCAGCTTCTCGAATTCCATGATCGGGCGTACGTGCGCGCGCTGCAATACGCAAACGCCACAGGCAGGGTGGAGCCCGAGGCGCGTGAACGTTACCAGGTCGGCACCCTGGAAAACCCGATGTTCCCCGGCCTGTTCGAGCGCGCATCGATGACCGTGGGCGGTTCGATTTTGTCGGCCGAACTCGCCAGCCAGGGGCACGTCGTCTTCCACCCGAGTGGCGGAACGCACCACGGGCGCGCCGACCGGGCCAGCGGCTTTTGTTATTTCAACGACCCGGTGTTTGCGGTCATGACATTTCTCAAGGCCGGTAGCCAAAACGTCGTCTACATCGATCTCGATGCGCATCACGGGGACGGTGTCGAGGACGCTTTTCTCGACGACGACCGGGTTACGACAGTCTCCATTCACGAGGCCGATCGCTGGCCATACAGTGGCACCCACTCGTGGCCCGAGTCCGGCGCCTGGAATTTCGCGGTGCCGCAGCACATCAACGACACCGAGTTCACGTTCCTCGTGGATGAAACGCTGCTGCCGCTGGTCGACCGGGCCGGCGCCGACGCGCTCGTGCTGTGTTGCGGTGCCGATTGCCTTGCCGGCGACCCGCTGTCACAAATGGAATTGTCGAACGTCGTCCTCTGGGACACGGTCGACAAGCTGATCGGGAGGGGCCTGCCGACGGTTATCCTCGGCGGCGGCGGTTATAATCCGTGGACGGTCACCCGTTACTGGGCCGGGATGTGGGGACGCATCACGGGACAAGCCATGCCGGCGCGCCTGCCGGACGCGGCGACCGCGTTGCTGGCCGCCATGGAATGCGACCTGATCGATGAGGACGAGGTCAGAGGTGAGTGGCTGACGACGCTCGCGGATTCTCCGTATCCCGGACCGATCCGCGACGAGATACGATCGCTGGTGAAGATGTCTGGAGGACGACGATGACCTGGCTCGATGCACTGACCGGGATCGAGGATCTCGAAGACGCTCAGTTCGACCCCGCGCTGGTGGCCGAATTCGAGCGCCGCAAAGAGGCCGCGATTGCGCGGCCGATCCGTTTCTCGACGCCGACGTTCAAGGAGTACGAAACGACGGAACTCGAGGGCTGCGGCAAGAACAGCTTTCCGGCGTTTTCGATTACGGCCGGTGAATGCGGCCTGAACTGCGACCATTGCCAGAAGAAGATTCTCGAGCCGATGATACCGGCGACGAAACCGGCGATTCTCGATGCAAAGGTACGCGAGCTGATAGAGAACCAGGCGCTCAGTGGATTCCTGCTGTCGGGCGGTTCGAACCGGAGGAACGAAATACCCTCCGGACGCTATATGCCGGTCATCGAGCGGTTGAAGCTCGATTTCCCACAGCTCAAGGTCGCCGTGCACAAGGCGTTACTCGATGCTGCACGAGCCCGGGAGATGGTGTCTGCCGGCGTCGACACGGTCATGATCGACGTCATCGGGGCGCAGGATACGA
>JARRMH010000194.1:0-5183 GCA_037386205.1 Woeseiaceae bacterium
GCGTACACAATCAACTGAACGCGCTTGCCGCCCTCGCGGCCGGTGAACTGCTCGGGCTCGATCGTGCGGCCATGCTGCAGGTGCTCGTCGAGTTTCCCGGCCTGCCGCATCGCATGCAGTTCGTCGCCCGCGTCAGCGCGGTCGATTACATCAATGACTCGAAGGCGACCAACGTCGCGGCAGCCGTGGCGTCGATCAATTCGGTCGAAGGGATGCTCGTGCTGATTGCCGGCGGCGATGGCAAAGGCGGGGATTTCACCGAGTTGGCCGACGCCGTCGAGGGCAAGCTGCGTGGCGCCGTGCTGATCGGGCGGGACGCCGAAAAGATCGCCCACGCACTCGATACGGTAATGCCCGTGCATTTTGCCGAGAACATGGAATCAGCCGTTCATATGGCGGCGACCTGTGCCGAGTCGGACGACACGGTACTGCTGGCGCCGGCCTGTGCGAGCCTCGACCAGTACGATAACTACATGGAGCGCGGGGCCGCGTTCATTACTGCCGTGGAGGGGTTGCGGCGATGAGCACGCGCGCGGCAAGCATGCCCTTCCCGGCACGGCTGAAGACGGAGCTCAAGCTCGATCCCGTGTTGCTGGCGCTCGTCCTCGTGCTGCTGCTCGGTGGCTTCGTCATCCTCGCGTCGGCGTCGATATCGGCCTCCGACAACGCGACCGGCAACCCGTTTTTCTACCTGCAGCGCCAGCTGCTGGCCGCAGCAATCGGCACGATCGCCGCGGGCACGTGCCTGTTCATTCCGATGCAGGTATGGCGCAACCTCGGGCCACTCATGCTGTTGCTCGGCCTGGCGCTGCTCGCGGTCGTCCTGTTGCCCGGCGTCGGTTACGAAGTCAACGGGGCGCGCCGGTGGGTCCGGGTCGGCGTCATGAACCTGCAGGTGTCGGAGCCCGCGCGGCTTTGTCTGCTGATCTATCTCGCCGGTTACCTCGTGCGCCGCAGCAAGACGCTGCGCGAGGAATTTGTCGGCTTCCTGCGTCCCATGCTGGTTTTGTCGCTGGCCTGCGTGCTGTTGCTCAAGGAGCCTGATTTCGGCGCGGCGATCGTGCTGCTGGCGACGGCACTGGTGATGCTGTTCGTGGCCGGGGCACGGTTTCGCGATTTCGTCGTCTTCTTCTCCGCCGCAGTGATTGCGATGGTGACCCTCGCGATCACATCGCCGTACCGCATGAAACGTCTGACAGCGTTCCTCGACCCGTGGTCGGACCCCTACGATTCCGGCTTCCAGCTCACGCAGTCGCTGATTGCCATCGGCCGGGGAGAGTGGTTCGGGGTCGGGCTCGGTGACAGCGTGCAGAAGCTGTTCTATTTGCCCGAGGCGCACACGGATTTCGTCTTCGCCGTATTTGCCGAGGAATTCGGCCTGCTCGGCTCCCTGATCCTGATCGCGCTGTTCCTGGCACTCCTCTGGCGTGTTTTTCGGCTCGCCATGCGCGCGCACGACGCCGAGCGCTTCTTCGAGGCTTACCTCGCCATCGGTATCGGCACCTGGCTCGGGTTGCAGGCCTTCATCAACATCGGCGTGAACATGGGGCTGTTGCCGACCAAGGGCCTCACCCTGCCGCTGATCAGTTATGGCCGCAGCAGCCTCATCATCACGATGATCTGTATCGGCTTCCTGCTGCGCATTCATCACGAACTCGTTGTCGACGCCAGGCCCGTCAATCGCAAGCGAGTGCAGAAGAAGCGAGGTCGAAAGAAATGAGCGCGCGGCCGATTCTCATCATGGCGGGCGGCACCGGTGGACACGTGTATCCGGCACTGGCCGTCGCGCATGCCCTGCAAGCACGGTCTCAGGACGTCGTCTGGCTGGGCACCGAGCGCGGCTTCGAAGCGCGCGTCGTGCCGGCTGCCGGTATCGATATCGAATGGATCAGTATCAGCGGACTGCGGCGCAAGGGCCTCATCGCGTTGCTGCTCGCGCCGCTGCAAATCGGCTGGGCGCTGCTGCAGTCGCTCGCCGTCATTCTGCGCCGCCGTCCCGCCGCCGTGCTCGGCATGGGCGGGTTCGCAAGCGGGCCCGGCGGTGTCGCGGCCTGGCTGACCCGCCGACCGCTCGTGATTCATGAACAGAATGCCGTCGCCGGCATGACCAACCGACTTCTGGCGAGTCTTGCCCGGGTTGTGCTGCAAGCCTTCCCGGGCAGTTTTAATTCCTCGATCTCCGCGGAGACGGTGGGCAACCCCGTCCGCGAGGATATCGCTGCCGTACCGCCCCCGCACGAACGTTACGCGGGGCGTGTGGGCGCACTGCGCGTGCTCGTGCTGGGGGGCAGCCAGGGGGCCCTTGCCCTCAACCGGACCGTGCCGGCGGCGCTCGCGCTGCTGGCCGAAGATGTCCGCCCGGCGGTTCGCCACCAGTGCGGCGAGCGCACGCTGGATCTCGCCCGCGCCGCGTATGCCGAGCACGATGTCGACGTCGAGCTCCTGCCGTTCATCGAGGACATGGCCGCGGCCTACGCATGGGCGGACCTCGTCATCTGCCGCGCCGGCGCCCTGACCATCGCCGAACTGTGCGCCGTCGGCGTGCCGGCCCTGTTCGTGCCGTACCCCGCGGCCGTGGACGATCACCAGACCGCCAACGCCCGGCCGATGGCCGACGCGGGCGCCGCCACGATCATTGCCGAGAGCGAACTGACGCCGGAGCATCTTGCCGGACTGCTGCGCGAATGGCTGCAATCGCGCGCCGAGCTGCAACAGCGGGCCGCGAGGGCCAGGGCATTGTCGACCCCCGACGCACTGCGGCGGATCACGGACGTCTGCCTCGAGCAGGCAGGAGCATGCGCATGATCAAGAAAATGCGCCGCATCCACTGCGTCCACTTCGTCGGCATCGGCGGGTCCGGCATGTCCGGCATCGCGGAAGTCATGCTCAGCCTCGGCTACGCCGTGCAGGGGTCCGACCTGCAGGCCAACAAACAGACTCAGCGCCTCGAACGGCAAGGCGCCACCATCTTCATCGGCCACGCTGCGAACCACATCAGCGACGCAGACGCCGTAGTCGTTTCCAGCGCGGTCGATGAAACCAATCCGGAAGTCGCAGCGGCGCGTGAGCGCCTCATGCCGGTCGTCAGCCGTGCAGAGATGCTCGCCGAACTGATGCGCTTTCGCTACTCGATCGCCGTCGCCGGGACGCACGGGAAGACAACGACGACCAGCCTCGTCGCCAGTGTGCTGGCCGAGGCCGGGCTTGATCCGACCTTCGTCATCGGCGGCCGGCTGAAAAGCGCCGACGCGAACGCCCGCCTCGGGCAGGGCGACTACCTCGTTGCCGAGGCGGACGAGAGCGATGCGTCGTTCGTGCACCTGAAGCCCATGCTGGCGATCGTGACCAACATCGACGCCGATCACATGTCGACCTACGACGGTGATGTCGACAAGCTCAAGTCGGGATTTCTGAAGTTCCTGCATAACCTGCCGTTCTACGGCCTCGCGGTCGTGTGCAGCGACGACCCCGGCGTGCGCGACATCCTCGGTGAGCTCGGCCGCTCGGTCATCACCTACGGGGTGGACGAGGGGGCGGATCTCAGGGCGGTCGATATCCGTTTCTCGGCAGGGCGCACGGCGTTCAACGTGGTGCGCGAGGGCGACGACGACAAGCTGCAAATATCGCTCAGCCTGCCCGGCGTTCACAACGTCAAGAATGCGCTGGCGGCAATCGCGGTGGCCTACGAACTCGGTATCGGTCTTCCGGCAGTGAAGTCGGCGCTCGAAAATTTCGCCGGCATCGATCGCCGCTTCCAGAATCTCGGCGAGGTCAGAACCCGCAACGGCACCGTCACGATTATCGACGACTATGGCCATCATCCCACCGAGATTGCGGCGACGCTTGCGGCAGCCCGGGCGAGTTATCCCGACCGTCGTACCGTGCTCGTGTTCCAGCCGCACCGGTACACACGCACGCGCGACCTCATGGACGATTTTGCAACCGTGTTGTCCGCAGCCGACGCACTCGTCCTGCTCGACGTGTACGCCGCGGGGGAAGAGGCGATCGCCGGTGCCGACGGCCGCACGATGGCGCGCGCGATCCGCACGCGCAACGCGGTCGACCCGGTTTTCGTCGAGCAGCTCGACGACCTGGAGGGCGTGCTCGCCGACGTGCTTGCCGATGGTGACATTGTGCTGACGATGGGCGCGGGGGACATCGGTGCGTATGCCCAGTCATTGCCCGACCGCCTCCGTGTCGGGCCCTCGCTCAAGGTGCATCCATGATGACCGCGGCCAGGGAAATGAAGGTGCAGGGCGAGCTGCGCTATGACGAGCCCATGAGCCGGCACACGTCGTGGCGCGCCGGCGGTCCGGCCGAGGTCTTTTTCGTGCCGGCGAGCGTTGACGATCTCGCCAATTTCCTGTCCGGCCTCGATGCCGATACGCCAGTGTTCTGGCACGGTGTCGGCACCAACCTGCTGGTGCGGGACGGCGGCATACCCGGCGTGGTGATCTCCGCCGCCAAGACCCTGAAGTACGTCGAACGCGTCGATGGACTGACGGTTCGGGCGGGCGCCGGACTGCCGTGCACACAGCTTGCGAGGCAATGCATCCGGTGGGGACTCGGGCCGTCCGAATTCTTTGCCGGCATTCCCGGAACTGTCGGGGGCGCACTGGCCATGAACGCCGGAGCGCACGGTGGCGAGACCTGGGAGCGCGTCGCGTCGGTCCGCACGATCGACCGCAGCGGCGAGATCCACGAACGCGCCCCGGCCGAGTACTCGATTGCCTACCGCAGTGTCACGGGACCTGCCAACGAGTGGTTCATCGAAGGCACGTTCCGGTTCGAGCCTGATGTCAGTCCGAGCATGGAGACGATGAAAGCCATGCTCGAGCGCCGCAAGACCACCCAGCCGCTCGGACTGCCGAGTTGCGGTTCGGTATTCCGCAATCCGCCCGGCGACTTTTCGGCGCGCCTGATCGAAGCGGCCGGCCTCAAGGGTTTCCGCATTGGCGGCGCGGAAGTCTCCGAAAAGCACGCCAACTTCATCATCAACCGCGATAACGCGACGGCGTCCGACATCGAGCAACTGATCGAACACGTGCGCCGGACCGTCCGCGAGGTCCACGGCGTCGAACTCCGGCACGAAGTGAAGATCGTCGGGGAGGCGCGGGAATGACGCTGGCAGCAGAACAACGGCGGGTCGTCAGCGATGCAAGCGAATTCGGCCGCGTCGCGGT
>JARRMH010000195.1:0-11468 GCA_037386205.1 Woeseiaceae bacterium
TGGAACTCGAGATCCCGGTCGTCAGTATGGTGGATGCTGCCGTTGCCGCCACGCGTCGTGAGTATACGCATGCCGTTCCGGTGCACGTTGACCTGAGCCTGCGAAACGCCCTGCTGACCCGGCTGTCGCAGGACGGCCAGGCGCAGCTCGAGAAGACGGCCGTTGTGGACGAGGCCGGCATTCTCGATCTCTACGACATCTTCCTGCGCACCATTGCCGAGACGTTCGTGCAACAGTCCCGGTTCGACCCGCTGCATGCAGCCGAGACGGAACAGGCGTTGCAGGACGGCATTCTCGACTGGCTGGCGATCGCCGCAACCCGTGACTCGGTTCCCCTGCAGGTCGAGTATCGCGGCATCACGCACGAAGCCGAGATCGACTCGCTGGAACTCGTTTCTGCCGCGGCGCCCGTTTACCAGAATATCGTCAGTAATCTGCGCGCACTCTTTCGGGCCGGTGAGACACCGGCGCTGCAACTGACGGACCGCGCGGCGCGTATTCCCGGCCTGGCCGATACGCTCAAGGCGCGGGTCGGCGGCGAGGTGTTCGTTCTCGAACCGGGCGCGACGGCGCGCGGCCTTGCTCGCCGGTGTCCCGACCATCGGCCGGCCAGCGCGATCGTGCTGGTGCGCCACTTGCCGTGGGACCAGGCACGCATCGTCGTGGACGTTGCCGACGCTGAGACCGGTGCCCAGCCGACCCATATCCTGCTGGGCGACCGGGCGACCTCGGTCGGCGAACAACCTCTGGTTCTGGGGTCCAGGCCGGCGGACGACGGACGCTGGCTGGATTTGGGGCAGGAAATGCCGGGTGTGTCGAGGCGCCACTGCGAAATTGCCTCCGACAACGGGGCCTGCGTCGTGACCGACCGCAGTCGGTACGGCACGTTTCTCAACGGCCACCGTATCGACGGCTCCGCGGCCCTGCAATCGGGTGACGTCATTCGCGTCGGCACGCCCGGCGTCGAGCTGCGCATGATCCGGGTGGAGAACTGACGTGGCACGCAAGCGGCGACAAACCGAAATCTTCAGCATGTCGTTCCTCGACTGCATGAGTTGCGGATTCGGTGCCGTGATCCTGTTCTTCATGATTATCAACTCGCGCGTCAACGAGACGACGGAAGACGAACCGAGCAAGTTGATGGCCGAGACCAACCGGCTCGAAGTCGAAGTTCTCGAGGGCCGCAAGAACCTCGCGCTGATGCGCAATACCAAGCAGAAACTCGAAACGGAGAAGGAAGATGCCGACAGCAAGATTGCCCAGATTATTGCGCTGATCCAGGAGCTGCAGGCCGAACTCGAGAAGTACGACAAAGACACGCTCGCCAAGATCGAGCGCGTCGAAAAGCTCCAGTCCGACATCAAGTCGCTGGAGGAAGAAGTGAAGCGATTGCTGGCGGTCAAGGCGGAGCAAGACGCGGCGGGCGAGCAGATTCGCACGTTCAAGGGTGAGGGCGATCGCCAGTACCTGACCGGACTCAAGCTGGGCGGGGAGCGCACACTGATTCTCGTTGATCGGTCGGCCAGCATGCTGAGTGACAAGATCGTCAACATCATTCGCCGCCGCAACCTGCCCAAATCCGATCAGCTGCGCTCCCGCAAGTGGCGCCAGGTCGTCGCAACCGTCGACTGGCTGACATCGCAGTTCTCGGCGGAAGATCAGTACCAGATCTACATGTTCAACAACATAACCGAGCCGGTGATTCGCGGCACCGATGGGGTGTGGTTGACGGCCGGGGACGGCGTGCAACTGTCCGAGGCCGTCCGCGTGCTGCGGCGCACCGCACCCGAGAACGGGACCAACATGCTGTCGGCGTTCGAGGTTGCGGCCAAACTCGATCCGCGACCGGACAACATTATCCTGCTCGTGGATGGCATGCCGACAATGCAGGCTGCAGCGACCGACAAGGATGTGATCAGCCCGAACGAGCGCCTGAATCTGTTCTCGAGCGCGGCACGCCAGCTGCCTTCCGGGATCCCGGTCAATATCATGCTGTTCCCAATGGAGGGCGACTTCGATGCACCGATATCTTTCTGGTCACTGGCCCTGACGACCGGCGGGTCATTCCTCACCGTGAGCCGGGACTGGCCGTAGGGGATCGGGATGGCGCGACGCAGAAAAACGGAAGCATTCAGCCTGTCGTTCCTCGACTGTATCTGCTGCGGGTTCGGGGCGATCATTCTGCTGCTGGTGCTCAGCAAGATCTATGACCCTGTCGTGATTGAAGAGTCCGACGAGGATCTCGAACAACTCATCGCGCTGTTGCAGGAAGAGCTGTTCCAGATTCGTGGCCAGACCACCGAACTCGATCGGGAACTGAAGAAGGTGCGGGACGATACGGCGGCGACCCAGCGCGAGCTCGCCAATCTGGAGGGCGACCTCAGCCGGATTCGCGGGCAATACGAGGCGAGCCAGCAGGAAGAGGACGAGGCGATCGATGAAGGAGAGCTCCTGGCAGCGCGACAGAAGCTGACCGAGGAGATGAAACGCCTGCTGCCTTACTACCAGCGCACCGACGCCGATGCTGTCGCCGGCATACCGGTCGACAGCGAATACATCATCTTCGTGATCGATACGTCCAACAGTATGATCAACTACAACTGGGGACTGGTACAGCGCAAATTGCAGGAGGCGCTCGAGGCCTACCCGACCGTCAAGGGGATCCAGGTCATGAACGACGATGGCCAGTACATGTTCCCCGAGTATGCAGGTCGCTGGATACCGGACTCACCCGGCCGCCGGCAGGCCATCGTCAATCGCATGCGCGGCTGGTATGCGCAAAGCGACAGTAACCCGGTCGATGGGATACAGGCTGCGATCGAGACATTCTGGGCGGACGACAAGAAGATCAGTATCTATGTCTTTGGCGATGACTTTGCCGGCAGTATGAATATCGACGCGGTCGTGCAGACCATCGATCGCCGCAACCGGGTCATCGACGGGTCGCGAAGGGTGCGAATTCACGCCGTCGGCTTTCCCCGCGGATTTCGCGGTGGCGGCAGAATTCCGCCGACGGCGAGTCGGTTCGCGACCCTGATGCGTGTTCTGTGCGATCGCAATGGTGGCACGTTTGTCGCGTTGACCGACCCGAACCGGTAGCCGATGCACTATTTCCACTGGAGAACCGTGATATGGCCGAGAAACCCCTGATCGCGGAGAAATCGCCTGCGAAGGTCAGTCTCGAAGGCGGCAAGGAATACTTCTGGTGCGTTTGCGGGCGCTCCAATTCGCAGCCGTTTTGTGACGGTTCGCATCGTGACACCGGGCTAACACCGTTGGCTTTTTCGGTGGACGAGGACACCGATGCCTACCTGTGCCGGTGCAAGGCCACCGGCAACCCGCCGTACTGTGACGGCAGCCATAAACGCCTTGGCTCGGCGGAACCGGGTGACGAGGCGCCCGAGAACAGTGACGGTCCGCCGCAAGCCGTTCCGACGCCCGAAGAGCCCAGTGTGGCCCGCATCCACGCCCTGGCGCGTGAGGGCTTGTCCGCGACCGGGCACCACGGCGAAATGGGCGCCATGGGGGTGCCGCTGACCGAACTGCCGCGCTGGAGCGACATTCAGCTTGTCACCGCACAGTTTGCGACGAAGCCGTTGATGGACGACGCGGAGGTCGCTACGAGCCTCGTCATTGGGCCCCGTGCCGCCAGGCCGCTGCAACTGGACATACCGTTGTTCGTCTCCGACATGAGTTTCGGTGGTCGAGCGTGTGCAGGCGTTTCACTTCAAAGGCGGGCAGGCTGCCAAGACGGGCACCGGCGGCCACCTGCCGGGCAACAAGGTGACCGAGAAGATCGCCGCCGTGCGTGGACTCGATGTCGGCGAAGATGCGATCTCACCGCCAACGTTCAAGAACCTCACGACACCGGCCGATTTCAGGAAGCTGGCCGACGAAGTGCGCGAGCGCAGCGGCGGTATTCCAATAGGCTTCAAACTGTCTGCGCAGCACATCGAGCGCGACATTGATTTCGCCCTCGCGGCGAGTGCAGACTACATTATTCTCGATGGTCGCGGCGGGGGCACCGGTGCGGCACCCCTGTTGTTTCGCGACAACATCAGCGTACCCACGATCCCCGCGCTCGCACGAGCGCGCCGGCATCTTGACAGAACGGCGGGGCGCGACGTGACGCTCATCATCACGGGCGGCCTTCGTCTGCCTGAGGATTTCGCCAAGGCCATGGCCATGGGCGCTGACGGCATCGCCGTGTCGAATTCGGCCATCCAGGCCGTGGGTTGCATCGCTGCGCGCATGTGCCACACGAATAACTGCCCGACCGGAGTCGCGACCCAGAAGCCGGAGCTTCGCGCCCTGATCGACATCGATGCAGCCGCAAAGCGCCTGGCGACCTTTTTTGGTGCGTCGGTCGAACTCATGCAGGTTCTGGCTCGCGCCTGTGGGCATGACAGCCTGGGAGCATTTTCGCTGTCCGATCTGACCACCTGGAAAAAGGATATGGCAGAGTTGAGTGGGGTGCGCTTCGGTGGTCCGGGTGAGAGCTGATGCTGATCACTCGGCTGACGTATCAGGCGCACGATTCTCGCGGAGGAGGTCATTGAGTTCTGCCACGATATCGTGGACTTTTTTCTCGCTGTACCCGACATGCTTGCCAACCACGACGCCATCGGCATCGAGAATCAACATATGCGGAATGCTCTCCACATCGAAATTGCTCGCGATTGCGCCGCGCTTGTCATGAACAAACGTCAATCCAAAATCACTCATGATCTTCACGGCCTCGCGGTAGACGCGGCGATCCTCCTCCAGGTTGACAGCGAGAACGCGCAACTGGTGCTCGCCTGCCTGCCGCAGGAAAGACGCGAGCACTGGCAGCTCTTTCCTGCAAGGCGCGCACCACGTTGCCCAGAAGGTTACGATCTGGATTCGGCCATGCCCCTGTGACAGGCGGATTTCCTCCCCGGTCGAATCAGTACCTATCCTGTCGCGCGGGCTTTCCCCGATTTCGTAGGCGGCAGCCGGCCCGATGAGCATGAAAAACTGCAGCAGGACCAGGGCCGCTCTCCCGGACACCCTCCGAGGCAGCGTATACAGATTCATGCCGGGTCATCTCCCTTTGCTGCTGCGACACGTGGATAATATTCTATTGGAATCGACGGCGGCGACAAGAATCCTTTTTGGGGCATCGACAGCGAATCGACAATTGTGCAATAACATAGCCCTTTTTTTGCCAACAGGTACGGTCGGCCAGCTCCCCGAAACTCTGCAATGATCCGCCCCCAATACTTCTTCCGACAATCCGATCGGGGACTGCTTGCCTGGGACGTTCGGCGGCTAGTCGAGTTGGCCCGGGACCTGCCTGTTGAGCAAGTCCCGGTTGCCGATATTGCCGAACTCGATGAAGCACACTGGTATGCTCACGAGGGCGATTCACCGACCTGCCGTTCACTGCTGGAACATATGCGGCTGATCGACGAGGCTGATACTGGTTATCCCATTATTCTCGACCAGGATGGTCGTGTAATGGACGGGATGCACAGGGTTTGCCGGGCAGTTCGTGACGGCAAGGACCGTGTGCGCGCGGTACGTTTTGCCCGGAGCCCGGAACCGGATTTTGTCGGCTGTGATCCGCGCAAATTGCCCTATGACGACTGAGCGCCGGTAATTTTTCTGCCGACGGCTCGACTCCAGGACTCTCAACCGACCAGGAGATCGAACAAGAGCATGTTGAAAGCAACCTCCGGAATCCTGATGATCGCCACGCTGCTCGTGCCGAGCATGGCAGCCTGGAGCCAGCCCGCCGGGAACGACAAGCGATTCGGCGTCGGTATCGAAACCGGCGGCGTAGGGTTTTCGCGCAACGATATCCGTATCCCCGGTGACACCGGGACCCGGTTTGACATGATGGACCTGACGGGCTCGGGCCCTGTGTTATTCGCGCGTCTCGACGGCCATTGGGATATCAACGCCAAACACGGCCTGCGTGTTGTGCTCGCCCCGCTCGAGGTATCGGGTACGGGTGACCTGGCGCAGGATACTGATTTCGCGGGTGAAACGTTCCTTGCAGGATCCACGCATGGCACGTTCAAGTTCAATGCGTACAAGTTCACTTATCGCTACACGTTCGCCGACAACGGACTATGGCGCTGGCGCGTCGGTTTCACCGGTGTCATACGCGACGCCAACGTCGCGCTGCGCCAGGGTGCACTGCGGGCCAACGACGACAACGTTGGTTTCGTGCCGACGCTGCACCTGTCGGCCGACTATCGGCTGGCGGAGCGCTGGCTGTTGCGGCTCGACTTCGACGGTCTGGCGGGTGGGCCGGGGAGGCTGTTCGACCTGGGTCTGCTATTCGACTACGAGGTCAGCGACAACTGGCGAATCGGCGGCGGCTATCGCACGCTCGAAGGTGGCGTCGACACCGACGACGTCTACAACTTCGCGTGGTTTGCGTACCTGGGTTTTGGCAGCAGTCATGCCGACGACAGGGTCGACTCCCTCGGCAAGTTTCAGCGCGACAAGGACCTGTACCTCGCCCATTTCGACTCCAGGACCGATGTGGACGATATTCACTCGGTTGCAGGAGTGGCGACCATGCTCGCTGACGACCGCTTCCGCGACGTCAAATACCATGCGGTGGCCGGTGCGTACGGTACGCAGAAAGGACCGTATGTTCCGGCCAATGATTTGTTCGACCTGGCATTTGGAGAACACTGGTCCGATGCGCATGCGGATTTTGACAAAGCCGTCGATGAAGTGCTCAGCGTCGCTCTTGAGACCCTGCAAGCCGGAGGAGACGTATGGATTGCGGATGCCGGCCAGTCCGATTTCTCCGCAGCATTGGTTCGCAGGATTCGGGAGTTGATGCCGGCAGCAGACGTCAAGCGGCGTATCAATATTGTTCAGCATTCCAACTGGAATGAAGAAGTGACGACGCCCGAAGACCTGAGCTTCGTCAAGAAAGCCACAAGCTATTACAAGATTCCGGATGGCAACGTGGTTGGAAATGGCACCCCGGGATTTCGCGCCGATACCCGCATCAATTGGCAGGAACATGTCGGCGATGCCCGGTTGACCGAGATCTGGAAAACTGCCATTGCAATAGCAAATACCTATAACGGCGCCGATGGCCGCTACCTCAATGAGTCTGTCCAGGAGGGCGGGCTGGACTTCTCCGACGTTGCGGAAACAGCCTGGATATTCGGTTTCGGCGACCTCGCCGATGCCAAGGCTTTCTTTCGCGAGTTCTCGAGCCCGCAAGGAAATTTACATCCACGACCTGATCACGGCTCTGGCAGGAGCGCACCGGCGGCCGCGCTATTCGGGCTATACTTTTCGCTGCAGTTTGCGAGCCTGAGATAAAACGCAACAAAGAAGAGGATGCTCGATGAAGAATGTCAGCCTATTCGTCTTGTTGATCTGGACGACGAGCGCGGCCGCTCAGGAGATTCCATCCGTAACCGTGCATTGCACTTCCGAGACCGAGCGCCAGCATTGTGCTGCAGACACGCACGCCGGTGTGCTGCTGGTGCGCTCGACCGGGTCCTCTTCCTGCTTGCTCGGCAGGACCTGGGGTTACGATGCCGCGGGCGTGTGGGTCACCGAAGGGTGTGGCGCCGAGTTTCTTGTCGCGGGCACGGCTACCGGACCTTCTGCGCAACCTGCATCTGCAGCACCGGAGCCGCCGCAACAGTCCGGCGCTGACACCGAGTTTTCCTTTTATGCGCGATTCGGCTCGAACATGGTCGCCCGGGACGATGAACTGGATGTGCAGGACAATGGCTCGCGCCTGGCGTTCGATTTCTCCATCGGAGACGACGTCCGTTTTTTTGCGAAAGGCGAATGGAGCGTGAATTTGACCGGGGCTGGGACCGAGCTGAATCCCGGGGAATCGACAGACAGCGGATTTATCGAACTGGAGTCGGTCAGCGACGATGTATTCGGCTCGCGTCTCGGGTACGTGGGCGTTGACTTCGGTGACAACGGCACGTTGACCATGGGCAAACAGTGGGGTGTGCATTATGACATCGCCACTTATACAGATGCGTTCAATACCTTCGGCTCGGAGGCCAGCGCGACCTTCAATGCAGGAACGGACGGTGGTTTCGCAGGCACAGGTCGTGCAGACGGAGCGCTGCAATACAGGAACACTTTTTTTGATGCAGTGGATGTTGGGCTACAGGCGCAGTTCCGCTCCCGCCGGAATGACCACTTTGTCGACAACTACGGGCTGTCGCTGCGGGCAAGGCCCTGGCGGGGCGTTGAAGCCGGCATCGCCTACACGCGCGCCAGAGTAGAGACGGCTCTGCAGCGCTCGGTGTCCGGCCTCGATGATGATCCCGAATACTGGATTGCCGGGGTCAGGTACTCGGGCGACGCGCTCACTCTCGCCGGCATCTATTCCCGCCAACGCAACGGGGATCTCGTCCGCATACCTGTCGAAGAAGATGACGACATCTTTGATATCCCGGAGGTATTCGACGCAGAGGGGGTAGAACTTTCCGCCCGCTACCAAATCGGCACCGTCGGCCTGCTCGCCGGGTTCCTGAATTACGATCCGAAAATCGAGGCGGACAACGCGTTCATCGACCCGGATGCGCGACGCCGTTTCTATATTGCCGGCGTCGACTACTTCCCGACGCCGCGCACTCGACTGTACGCAGAGTTTCGACTGGGCGATGGCATCGATGCCCTCGGCGAAGATTTGGAGGACGTGTTTGTGCTCGGCGCGAAGTACGAGTTCTCCGCCAACCGGTTAAAGGACTAATTCTCGTGCCATGCCACGTGGAAAAGCGCGTAGCCGGAAAGCACGGGCTGAGCAAGCGCCATGCCGATGATCTCTCCGGGGATTGTCGATACGACGTCGAATGACTCATCCGTAAACGGGTCGACGACCCGGCCCAGGACGTCTCCCGGTTCGACGACGTCGCCGAGTCCTGCAGAAGGAAAGAAGAAACCGCCGCGGCCGTTCGCTGCGCGAATCCAGCGCGTTTTCTCATACACGCGGGTGGCGGGTGTCTCGACACCCTGACGATCCGTCATCCCGAGATATGCCATGACGTTCTCTACGCCCTCGACGCCGCGGTCCACCTCGTCCTCCTGGAAACGATAAGGTTCACCCGCCTCGTAGATAATCGCCGGGATGCCGGATTTGGCCACCTCGCGGCGCAGACTTCCGTCCGGCCCCTTACCGGCAACGACGATGCCCAGCCCGAAGTGCGAGGCGAGCTTGCGGATATCCGGGTCCGATATGTCGGCACGGATTTGTGGCAGATTGGTGCGATTGTTGGACGCCGTGTGCAGGTCGATGAGCGCGTCGCAGTATTCGACCACCCGGAACACGGCATGGGCGATCACCGATGCAACGCTGCCACGCTCGCGCCCGGGGAAGGCGCGGTTGAGATCGCGACGATCCGACAGGTAGCGGTTTCCGGTGCGCACGCCCTCGGCGTTAATGGCGGGCAGGGCAATCAACGTGCCGCGCAACGAGGCCGGGTCTGCCCGCGAAAAGGCGCGGCGGGCCACTTCGACGCCATTGAGCTCGTCGCCGTGGACGCCGGCCGTGATGCAGAGCGTCGGGCCGGGCTCGGCGCCGCGGGCGACGAACACGGGCGTATTGAGGTAAGACGACTCGAAGGACCGATCCGGCACGAACGGGAACTTGAGCTTCGTACCTGGCTCGACCACACGTCCGAGGAGCTCGATTGCGTCCCAGTCGTCAGCCGAGCTGACCGGCACGATGCCTGCCAGCAGAAACAGAAGAATCAGGGTTGAGCGGTACATTGATTCCTAATTGTAGTCGTATTCGTAAAAGGACTCATCCACCTGTATCGAGGTGACCGTCGAGTACCGTGACGGCCTGGCCGCCGAGAATGACCCGGTCGCCGGCGACCTGCACCGCGACCACGCCGCCTCGCGGAGACGCCTGGAAGGCGAGAAGTTCGTCGCGGCCCAGCCGCCTGCTCCAGAACGGGCCGAGACAGCAATGGGCTGATCCGGTAACCGGGTCCTCATCGACGCCAACGCCCGGCGCAAAGAAGCGTGAGACGAAGTCGAACGCCGCATCGTCGGCCCGGCATGTCACGATTACGCCGCGCACCGGCATCGCGCGCAACGCGGCCATGTCCGGCTTGAGCGCGCGCAACACGTCCTCCGACTGTACGACCGCAAGAAGATCGAATTTCGATGCGCCGGCAAAAGAGGGTTCGATGCCGAGCGCGCTGGTCAGCTTCTGCGGGTCTTGCGGCTTTTCGATCGGTGTTGCCGGGAAATCCATGGTCACCATATTGCCTTGTCGCGAACACTCGAGCAGACCGCTCCTGGTGTGAAAGCGTATGGATTGGTCGGCATCCGCGCTCGCTGTTGTCCACAGCGCATGCGCCGCGGCGAGCGTCGCATGGCCGCACAGGTCGACTTCAGCCTCGGGCGTGAACCAGCGCAAGGCATACCCATCCTCCTGCGGCCGAACGAATGCCGTCTCCGACAGGTTCATCTCCGCGGCCACCGATTGCATCCATGCGGTCTCCCGCGCATCGTCGAGCAGGCAGACAGCCGCCGGGTTTCCGGAGAAGGCCTGATCGGTAAATGCGTCGATATGCAGTAGTCGAATCGATGCCATGGTGTGATCAAGCGTAACACCGGATTGATCCCGCTCCGAGCCACTATTCGCCACAATTAATCGCCAGACGCGCACGAAGCTGCCGTTTCAGCAGCCCATTGCCGCCGTGTAATTGACTCCGAAGCGGGCCGTTGGGGCCCTGACGCAAACAGGAGATCAATGTCATGCGAAATTCCGCCATTGCAATACTTGCTACAGCTTCTCTGTTGGCCGCGGCCCCCGGTTTCGCCGCGGAAAAGTCGACCCGAAACGAAAACATCGGCATCGGTTCCGGCGCCGTCGTCGGCGCCGTCGCGGGTGGCCCCGTCGGCTTTATCATCGGCGCCGCCGTCGGCGCCAAAGTTGGCGAGACGCTCGACCGCAAGAATCAGCGCATCACCGGCCTGCAGGCTGCGGTCGAGAGTTCACAGGCGCAGGTCGCGCAACTCGAGCGTGAGTTCGATGCGCTTGGCAACGAGATCGAGCGGCTCCAGGAACTGTCGCGGCCCGAGCTGATCGACCTGATGCAAGCCGGTATCGAAATGGACGTGCTGTTTCGTACGGACGAAGCCGTGCTGGCCGACACGACAGGCGACAGGCTGTTCCAGCTTGCGGGCACGCTCGCCGGCATGCGGGACATCAGCATCCAGCTCGACGGCTTCGCCGACGAGCGCGGCGAAGCCGAGTACAACCAGTCGCTTTCGCAGCGCCGCGTGCAGTACATCCGCGACCAGTTCGTAGCGGCCGGCGTATCGTCCGCTGCGACGGACTCACCGTGAGCCGTGGCACTGATGCGGTCCGGGAGCACGCCGGCCGCTACGAACTGGTCGCGGATGTACTGCAAGCGGCGCTGCGAAAGCGACTGGGTGTACTCGGCATCGCAGCGCTCGTCGGCAAAGCCGTCGAGCTGGAT
>JARRMH010000196.1:0-5159 GCA_037386205.1 Woeseiaceae bacterium
CACATCGAAGTCGCAGGCGAATTTCATCTGGTCTACCTGGTGTGCTCCGGGCGGACGAGCTCCGATCTCACCAAAAACGACCTCGCCGTCGGCCTTTCTAAACCACTCCATATGCGTGAAGCCCGAATCGAATTCCAGGGCGTCGATGACGTCATGACCCATCTTTATAGCGTCGGCGAACTTTGGATCGTCTACGTCACGCAATGCAATAACCTGAGGGCTGATCCACTCGTTGCTGCGGGCGACGAGTGGCCGGGGACGGTACCAGGCGATGTTGTAGTACGCGATTTCCCCGTCGATCGTTATCGTATCGAACGTATATTCCTCGCCATCGATGAACTCCTCGACACTGACTGCGGGCACGTGGCGCAGCCGTGGCAATACCGCACGCAGTTCGTCAGCATTCAGTACGCGGTAAGTGTCCGCGGACCCGGCACCGGCGAGCGGCTTCAATATGATCGGGAATCCGATTGATTCGGCCGCCTCCCAGCAGTCCGCGATACTGTCGACCGCGGCGTGCCTGGGCGTCCGTATGCCTGCGGCATCCAGTGCCTGTTTCATCGCTTCCTTGTCGCGGAAACGATGTGCCTGCTCCACCGTCAGGCCCGGCACACCGAAATGTCGCCGCAGCTCGGCGGCCAGCATGATACCCGGCTCCCATAAGCACTCTATACGGTCCAGCACGTGGCCACGCAGGCGCTGGTGCAGTTCACCGATCACGGCCGCGCTGTCCCAGAGCGAGCGCACCTGCACGTACTCGGACAGCGACCGCCTGACAAGCCCTGGCAATGCCTGGACGGGTTGGTCTCCGACTCCGTAGACGCGGGCACCGCACTCGGCGAGTCCGCGTGTGAACTCGGGCATGTCAGCCGGGTATGCCGGCGAGAGGATCAGCACGTTCATGTTCTGCTCTTTCAGGGCCTTACGCGCCGGACTTCTGCGTTAGAATAGCATCAATCCAGCAAGACCCCGGCTCCGAATTGGCGATCAAAGATCCCGAGTTGCGCATCTGCATGGTCAGCTCCGAGTTCGCACCGTTCGCGAAGACCGGCGGGCTCGGCGATGTGGTTTCCGCGCTCTCGAGACAGCTGCACGGTCAGGGACACGACCTGCGTGTCCTGATCCCGTATTACTCACGGATCAGGAGTGCCGGCCTGGATCCCCGGCCCGTTGCCTCACTGACCGACCTGCCAATGCAACTCGGTGACCATACCGTCAGCTATTCGATATTGCGTGCCGCACTATCCGACAGCGACATGCCGATCTTCCTGTTGCAATGCCCCGAGTTCTTCGATCGCGACGGCATCTATTCGCAGGAAAGCGACGAATTTCTACGATTCGTCCTGCTGTCTCGCGCGGCCATCGAAATGTGTCAACGCATGGCATTCGCGCCGCACATCATGCATTGCAATGACTGGCAGACGGCTTTGATCCCGCTCTACCTGCGTTCCACCTATGCATGGGACCGCCTGTTCGACGATACGCGCTCCGTACTGACCATCCACAACATCGGCTACCAGGGTATCTTTCCGGCGTACGTACTCCGTCAGCTGCACCTTGCGGGTGCCGAACACCACCTGCACCAGGACGATCTCACGGAGGGACTGGTCAACTTCCTGAAAACCGGCATCCTGTATGCCGATCTGGTGACCACCGTCAGTCCGACCTACGCCCGCGAGATTCTCGGCGCCGATTACGGAATGGGACTCGACCACCTGTTGCGTCAGCGTGGCCCCGGATTCGTCGGCATCCTGAATGGTGTCGACTACGGCGAGTGGGATCCGTCACATGACACCCTCATCCCGGCGAATTACGACGCAGGCGACCTGGCGGGCAAGACGACCTGCAAGCGGCGACTCATGGAAGAACTCGGTCTCGAGATCGACGTCGATCGACCCCTGATCGGCATCGTCAGCCGGTTAGTTGCTCAGAAAGGTTTCGACCTCGTTCGGGCCGTCGTGCCGCGCCTGCTCCGGCACACCGGTTTCTCACTCGCCGTGCTGGGGAGCGGCGAGTCTCGCTACGAGAGCGCCTTTTCATCGATGGCACAGCAATTCCCCGGCAAGATCGCGTTCTACCGAGGCTACAACGAGCAGCTCGCGCACTGGATCGAGGCCGGCGCAGACATGTTCCTGATGCCGTCGCGCTACGAGCCCTGCGGCCTGAACCAGATGTACAGCCTGCGCTACGGCACGGTGCCGATCGTGCGCGAAACCGGCGGACTTGCCGATTCGGTCGAACAGATCGATCCGCATTCGGGCGGCGGGACCGGTATCCTGTTCCGGGATTACGACGAAACCGGGCTCGAATGGGCCCTGACGACGGCGCTGGGCCTGTACCGGGACAGAGACTTGTGGCACAAGATCATGCAGAACGGCATGGCCCGGGACTTCTCCTGGCAACGGCAGAGCGCGCGCTACGTCGAACTTTATCGTCAATTGGGTAACCGCCCATGAATGTGATCTTCATCGAGCCGTCCTTCCCTTACAACCAGCGTGAATTCGTGCGCGGCCTGCACGCCGCCGGTGCCAACGTCATCGGCATCGGCGAGCGGCCACGTGATTCGCTATCCGACGAATTGAAAGGCTGGCTCGCAGAGTACATCCAGGTGCCCTCGGTCGTTCACGAACCGTCATTGCTCGAGGCAGTACGATTCGTGCAGGACCGGGTCCGGGTCGATCGACTCGAGGCGGTCATCGAGGCACACATCATGGCGGCAGCGGCCGTGCGTGAGGCCTGCGGCATTCCCGGCACCTCCACCGAGACCGCATTCCTCTGCCGCGACAAGCCGGCAATGAAGGAAGTCTTGCGCCGAGCCGGCATACCATGCGCGCAGAGCACTCGAGCGACATCCGCGCAGGATGCACGTGACTTCGCTGCAACCGTCGGCTATCCATTGATCGTCAAGCCGCCAGCCGGTGCCGGGGCTTCCGGCACCCACAAGGTCCGCAACGATGGGGAACTGGCGAATGTGATTCGGAATTCCGGCCTCGAGGACGGACAGGCTGTCGCCGTCGAGGAGTTCATCGAGGGTCACGAAGGTTTTATCGACACGATCACGATCGACGGCGAGGTCGGCCACGAATTCATTACTCATTACTATCCCAACGTACTCGAAGCGATGCGCGAACGCTGGATCTCGCCGCAAATGGTCACGACAAATCGAATCGATGCGCCCGGGTACGAGGAAGTACGGAATCTGGCCCGCAGAGTCATCAAGGCACTCGGCATCGGAACATCCGCGACCCACATGGAATGGTTTTTCGGGCCGAAAGGCCTGAAATTCTCGGAGATCGGCTGCAGGCCACCGGGTGTCGGGCAGTGGGACGTCTACTGTACGGCCAACGAGTTCGACATCTACTACGAATGGGCGTCGGCGGTAAGTCGCGGCCGCACGGAGACGCCCCCATCGCGGCGTTACGCTGCTGGCATGATTGCCCTCCGACCCGAGCGAGACGGGTATATAAAAGGATATTCTGGTGTGGACGAAATCGGGCGCCGCTACGGCGATTGCATCGTTGCAGCCCACCTCCCGGAACCAGGCACGCCGACACAGCCGGTCGAGGCCGGCTACATGGCCAATGCCTGGATGCGAATCCGACACCCGGACTACGACGCGTTACGCTCCATCCTCGATGAGGTCGGCGAAACCGTGCGGGTTCATGCAGGTTAGCGAAGCGTGGATACCCTGCAGCGCTTTGCGGAGTTGCAGACACGCCCTCCCGGCATCCGGCTGGCGCCGGCACGCGAGCCGGCCTTCGAAGAAGGACCATCTCTCAAACAGAGCATAGTCCGTTGCGCCGGTTGTTCCGGGCCAGGGTCCTCCACTCGGCCTATCCGGGGACGGTAACTGTAAGTCAAAAACGACAATAGGGCTCACTGTCCCGGAATATGTGCACACGTCAGCGCCCCCGAGGGACTCACTTGGTATAGTTCGGGGACTGAATCTTGAGGGTCAATACCGATGCCATACGCAGTCGTCTCTCCCAGCACGGAACTCCCTCTCGCCCGGCTCGGGGAGATGAGAACTCATGGCGGTCCCGCGCAGACCGTGGGCCTCACCGAGAAGGTCATTTGCGAGTTCCTCGAGGAGGATCAACGACTGGGCCTGGCCATCGAACGGGCCTACGCGCATTTCCTCGAGCTCAAGGACTCACATGCCGACTTTCTCGCGCTGGCCGAGGTCGATCAGATCGCCCGAGCGCAGGAGGGACTGACGAATTTCTACGCCGCTGACGCCGTAACCCCGTATGTGGCGGCAAGCGCCGCCGGGCCATGGGTCGTCACTGTCAAGGGCGCGGTGATCTACGACTGCGGCGGCTACGGCATGCTGGGGCTGGGTCACGCACCCGCCGCCGTGCTGGAGGCGATGAACCAGCCGCACGTCATGGCCAACGTGATGACGGCCAATGTCAGCCAGGTCGATTTCGTGGAGAGCCTCAAGAAGGAGATCGGTCACACCCGCGAGGGCGGCACGCCGTACGTCCGTTTTCTGTGCCTCAACAGCGGCTCCGAGGCCATGACGCTGGCCTCCCGGATCGCCGACGTCAACACCAAGCTCCTGACCGACCCCGGCGCCCGCTACGAGAGCTGCGAGGTACGCGGACTGACTCTGAAGGGCAGTTTTCACGGGCGCACCGAGCGGCCTGCCCGATTCTCGAATTCGTCGAGGAAGACCTACAAGAAACATCTGGCGTCTTTCAGCGACTGCGACTATCTGCTGACGGTCGCGCCGAACGACATCGAGGCGCTGGAAGCCGTGTTTGCCCAGGCCGTCGAGGAAGGCATATTCATCGAAGCCTTCTTCATGGAGCCGGTCATGGGCGAAGGCAATCCGGGCCTCGCTATCGAGCCGGCGTTCTACGCCCGCGCGCGGGAACTGACCCGCGAGCACGGCACGATGTTCGTCGTCGACTCGATCCAGGCGGGACTGCGTGCTCGCGGGGTGCTGTCTATCGTCGACTACCCGGGCTTCGAAACGCTCGAGGAGCCGGACATGGAGTCGTATTCGAAGGCGCTGAACGCCGGGCAGTTTCCTCTCTCGGTGCTCGCCCTGTCGAAAAGAGCCGCCGAGACGTTCCGACCCGGCCTCTACGGCAACACCATGACCACCAACCCCCGCGCCCTGGACCTAGCCGTCGCCGTGCTCGACTCCTTCA
>JARRMH010000197.1:0-5158 GCA_037386205.1 Woeseiaceae bacterium
CCGCAGCACATTTCATTGTCGCCTAAACAGACAAAATTAACGCCAGCCTTTTGCAATAATTTAGTGAAGTCAATGGAATGTGCTGCGGGGAAACCGCAAGACGATTGGGTAATGAATACCTGGCGCAGCACATGATCAATTTCTGCTATCGCTCCCACGATCGAATGCCAAATGGAAATCACCATGGATACAAATCGCTGCCCATTTTTTAAGAATAGCAACTTGATGCAGTAAAAGAGGACACTGAGTATGACAAGAAAAGCAAAAAACAGGCCCGCCCGTGACAGCCACAGGGCAGCAAGATTGAGTGATTTAGCAAAGATATAACCTGCAAGAACCCATTCAAATCCCCATCCGACTGCACCGAGAACATTCCAGAGCATGAAGGTTCTTTTATTCATCTTTACGCTGCCAGCAATAAAAGGAACAACCTCCTTGACGCTTGGTATAAACCGGCCCAGAAAAACACTCTTTGCACCATGGGCATCCATAAAATATCTTGCTTTTTCGATATGTTTGGCCTTGAGGAACCAGAAACCTTTCTCCAGCCATTTGGCGCCATATTTTCTTCCAAGATAGTAGTTTACATTATCTCCAATAATTGCGCCTAAGACAGAAAACCATATAAGATCACCTACATCGAGATAGCCGCGTGCAGAGAGTGCACCAAGGAAAAGAATGAAGGTTGATCCAGGTAAAATCAGGCCGATACCGACAGTTGTCTCAAGGAAAGCGGCAAAAAAAGCAATCCAATACCCCCCGACACCAAAGTGCGCGATTGATGGTAGTATGTTATGGATGAGGTCATTAATCATGTTTTGATGATGTACTCTCAACTAATTTTTTACTCAACCGTTTTTTGATTTTCCGAGAACGATCACTCGTCTATAGAGTCTTAAAACCTTTTCTGCGATCTTCTCTTCAAAATAGGCCTCGGCAAATGCTCGGCTATTTTTAGACAAGAAAGACAGCCGCTGGCGGTCCGCCAGTAGCGGCCGAGCACCAGCTGTGCGGCGTAGCGTCGGTCGAAACGGGGCAGCAGTATGCGGTCGATCACCTTGTAGAGTTCGTCCCGATTCTCGGACAGTTCCAGCTTGCGACCGTTGAGGGCCTCCGAAAGTTCGTCGACCGCGGACTCGATCACCACGGTCGGATCCGCGGCAGCACTCTCCTCCGCTCTGATGGACCCGGCCATGGTCAGTGTCGTCCCCAGCAACGCCAGGGCCATTATGTTCAATTTCATTTGTCGTCTCCTGAACCACTATTGACCAGGAATTTGCCGATAAGGTTCTCCAGAACCACCGCCGACTGCGTGAACAGCACCTCGCTGCCCTCCTCGAGATAGACGTCCGAGCCGCCGGGCTGCAGACCGACGTACTGACTACCGAGCAATCCGGCAGTCAGTATGCTGGCGTCGGAATCCTCCGGGATCTGGTCGTAGCGACGCTCTATCCGCATGGTCACCACTGCGTCCAGGCGCTGCGGGTCGAACCGGACCTCACTGACACGCCCGATCGTGACGCCCGCCATGCTCACGGGCGCCCGCACCTTCAGGCTGCCCACGTTCTGAAATCGCGCCTTCACCTCGTAGGTTTCGTCCTGAACGTAGCCGCCCGTCGTCGTCTGCGTGATCAGGAAGAACAGCGCAGCGAATCCCAGGAACACGAACAGCCCCGTGCTGATCTCTACTGCTCTGGTCTGTTGCATAAGCCCTGTACCTTTACATCATGGCCGCGGTGATCATGAAATCGAGAACGAGTACCGCGATCGAGGAAATCACCACCGTCCTCGTCGTCGCCCGACCGACGCCCTCGGCGGTGGGGATGGCATTGTACCCTTCGAATACCGCCAGCAGACTCGCCGCGATACCGAATACGACGCTCTTCAGGACGCCCTGCAGGACATCCGATATTTCGACGCTTTCCTGCATCTGCGACCAGAACGCGCCGTAATCGACGCCCATCAGGACGACGCCCACCATGTAGGCGCCGAAGATACCGATCGCGCTGAATATCCCGGCCAGCAGCGGCATCGCGATGACACCGCCGAGGAATCGGGGCATCACGACCCGGCGGACGGGGTCGACGGCCATCATTTCCATGGCCGAGAGTTGGTCCGTCGCACGCATGAGACCGATCTCGGAGGCGAGCGCCGTCCCGGCCCGGCCCGAAAAGAGCAGCGCCGTGACGACGGGGCCCAATTCCGTTATCAGGGAGAGTGCGACAAGCACGCCCAGCGCGTCCTCGGAGCCGAATCGCGACAGATTGTCGTATCCCTGCAGCGCGAGGACACCGCCGACGAAGAACGCCGAGGTCACGATGATCGGCATGGACAGCGCGCCCGCATTGTGGACCTGGTCGACCACCAGGCGGAACCGGCGCCAGAGCGTCCGCGGCACGCCCACGAGCAGCCGCAGGAAGAACAGATGCAGCTGACCAAAGGTCTGCAGGAAGCCGCCGACGAAATAGGCGAGTTCGCGGAGCACGATTCAGTCGCCTTCGCGGCCCAGGAGCTGCTCGGCGTAATCCGGTGCCGGATAGTGGAAGGGCACGGGACCGTCGGCCATACCGTGCATGAACTGCTTGACGAGTTCGGAGGGCTCGCCGCTCAGTTCCTCCGGGCTGCCGGAGGCGACCACCTTGCCGTCGGCGATGAGATAACTCACGTCCGCGACCGTGCTGATTTCCTGCACGTCGTGACTCACGACGATGCTGGAGATGCCGAGAATATCGTTCATCCGGCGCACCAGCCGGACGATCACACCCATGGAGATGGGGTCGAGTCCGACGAACGGTTCGTCGTAGATGAGAATCTCCGGATCCATGACCATTGCCCGGGCAAGCGCGACCCGGCGTGCCATGCCACCGGACAACTCGGACGGCATCAGATTGACCGCGCCCCGCAGTCCCACGGCGTGGAGTTTCGTGAGGACGATGTGGCGGATCAGGCGATCCGGCAGATCCGTGTGCTCGCGCAGCGGGAAGGCCACGTTTTCGAAGACCGAATAATCGGTGAGGAGCGCGCCGTTCTGGAACAGCATGCCTATCTTCCTCCGCATGCGGTAGAGACCGGTCCGGTTCAGCTTCGAGACGTCGTCCCCATCGACGATGATGGTGCCGCGATCGGGGACGAGCTGACCGGTGATGAGCCTCAGCAGTGTCGTCTTGCCGGTACCGCTGGGGCCCATTATCGCCGTGACCTTGCCCCGCTGGATGTCGATGTCCAGGTGGTCGAATATCTGGCGCTGCCCCCGCGAGTAGCAGAGATCGCGGATTTCGATCACGTTTTCCGTTTCCTGAGCCATGCGCCTTCCTTCAACGTCCCGGGGGATTTTCGCCGGCTTCCGGGACCATGCCCGCCCTTTCCGCGCAAGGCGCAGAGAATAGCAGAATGCCCGTCTCCAGACTGACGGGAATGCAGCACGGAACTGGCGTGAATGTTTAAATAGTACTAAAATAGTCCTGTATTCGGGAAGAGAGCCGGCATGTTCAGGATCTCGAAACTGACGGATTACGGAACGGTCGTCCTGGCGCGCCTCGCGGAAGCCGATGAAGAGTTGCTGAGTGCGACCGAGATCGCGGCCGCAACGGGACTCGGGACACCGACCGTGAGCAAGCTGCTGAAGCAGCTCGCGCGGGCCGAGCTGGTCACGTCGGAACGCGGCGCGAACGGCGGTTATCGTCTCGCCCGGGCGCCGGGCGCCATCACCGCGGCGGAGATCATCGATGCGCTGGAGGGCCCGGTCGCCATCACCGAGTGCAGCGGCCAGGACTCGAGCTGCGAGTTCGAAGAGGTCTGCACGGTCGGGAACTCATGGCAACAGATCAATCTGCAGATCCGCCGGGCGCTCGCGGACATCAGTCTGACGGAACTCCAGAAAGCCCGGCCGGTCATCCCCACTTTCAGGCTCGTGCCGATGCCTGCCGGCATCCCGCGAGGCAACAAATCGGACCAACACTGAAGCAACTATGGCTACGAACAGCACGGACATCGAGACACTCGTAAAGAGCCGCTACCGCCACGGCTTCTATACCGACATCGAAGCCGACACGGTGCCGCCGGGCCTGTCCGAGGAGGTCATCGCGATGATCTCCGCGAAGAAGGACGAACCCGAGTGGATGCTGGAATGGCGCCTGCAGGCCTATCGGCACTGGCTGAAGATGCGCGAGCCGACCTGGGCCCACGTTCACCACCCCCCTATCGACTACCAGGCGATCTCCTATTTCTCGGCGCCGAAGTCCGATGCGGATCGGCCGAAAAGCCTCGACGAAGTGGATCCGAAGCTGCTCGAGACCTACGACAAACTCGGCATCCCGCTGCACGAACGCGCCCGGCTGGCAGGCGTGGCCGTCGACGCGGTATTCGACAGCGTCTCCGTCACCACGACTTTCAAGGAAAAGCTGTCGGAGGCCGGCGTGATCTTCTGTTCCTTCTCCGAAGCCATCCGCGAACACCCGGATCTGGTGCGCAAGTACCTCGGCAGCGTCGTGCCACGCCGGGACAACTACTTTGCCGCACTGAACTCAGCGGTCTTCACGGACGGATCCTTCGTATACGTACCGAAGGGGGTCCGCTGCCCGATGGAGCTCTCCACTTACTTCCGGATCAATGCTGCGAACACGGGACAGTTCGAGCGCACGCTGATCGTCGCCGACGAGGGCAGCCACGTCAGCTACCTGGAGGGCTGCACGGCGCCCATGCGGGACGAGAATCAGCTGCATGCGGCCGTGGTCGAACTCGTGGCCCTGGAAGCTGCGGAGATCAAGTACTCGACGGTACAGAACTGGTATCCGGGTGACGAGGAAGGCAAAGGCGGCATCTATAACTTCGTCACGAAGCGGGGGGACTGTCGCGGAGACGATTCGAAGATCTCCTGGACTCAGGTCGAGACCGGATCGGCGATAACCTGGAAGTACCCTAGCTGCATCCTGCGCGGCGACCGCTCTGTCGGGGAATTCTATTCAGTAGCGGTGACCAACAACCGCCAGCAGGCGGACACCGGCACGAAGATGATCCATATCGGCGAGGACACGTCGAGCACGATCGTGTCCAAGGGCATTTCGGCGGGCCAGGCACAGCAGGCGTACCGGGGCCTCGTGAAGGTCATGCCGGGCGCCGCCCGGGCACGGAATTACACCCAGTGCGACTCGCTGCTGAT
>JARRMH010000198.1:0-12316 GCA_037386205.1 Woeseiaceae bacterium
CCGATGAGCTGGACGTCAAATACCGTGACTGCCGGTTTCACTACCGGGGAACCGTTTCGCGAGCTGTCGGCCAACGTCGCGACACACAACGTTGCAGACGAGACGGATAACGGCAATTCGCTGCTCGAGCACTACCGTGCCCTGTACGCCGCGCGCAATGCCAACCCGGTGATCGCGGCGGGTTCCCTCACCGTGTTGTCAGGTTCGGGGGACCCGGTCCTGTCAATGCGCCGCGAACTGGATGGCCATGCAGCCATCGTCGTCATCAACTACTCGGGCGCGCAGCAGGCCGTGCTGGCCGAAACCGGTCTGGCCGGCACATTGTTCGACGCCGTATTCGGTGCGTCCGCGCAGGCTGCGACCGATGCCGGAGGTATTCTCGCAATCGACGTGCCGCCGCGTTCTGCCGTTGTCTACGTCAGCCGGCCATGAAGTCCGGTGTTGACCCGAAGCAAGACCGAGATTCGCGCGGCACCATTTTCGCTTATTCAAGGACAGGCTCAGGGGCGGTGACTTCGCCGCGACGCTCCAGGAAATAGAGTGCCGTTCCGACCGCGAGCAAAACCGCCAGCAGCAGGAAGGCCTCCGCTGGAGCCTGCGCGACCGAAAAGATCGCGAAGAATGCCGCAACAAAAATGACCGGCCACCAATAGAGCGCCAGTCGTCCGTCGTGGCCGCCATGGCTGCGCCGCATCAGTAAAACAAACGCCACAATGTATACCAGCGTTACGCACTGAGCTCCGAGCGACGTCACCGTCGCCAGGAATACGAAAGCGCCGCTGGCGAGCATGACAGCCACGATGGATGAGAAGAGCAGGATTGCGCGATCGGGCGTCTTGAAGCGGGGCGCCACGTGGGCGAACGTCTCGGGCAACAGGCCGCGATCGGCCATCGCATAAACGACTCGCGGTCCGGCAATGTAGAAATTGAGGCAGTTGGTCGCGATGGAAAATATCGCCGCGAGGCTGAGAAGTAATGCGCCGCCGTCACCCATCACGGAACTGGCCGCCATGGACAGAGGCGTCGCGTTGCCAACACTCTGGGGTGCGCCGGCAGCGATATACGCCCATTGCACGGCCATGTAGAACACGATGATGACGGCTAACGAGGCCAGCATGGTGATCGGGAGGTCTCGGCGAGGATTCTTCAATTCACCCGCCGAGTAGGCCGAGCTGTTTGCCCCGGAGAACGCAAAATAGACCAGCAACGCGACGCTCTCGAAAGCACCGAGACGCGGCAACGTAAACTCGGTAGCGATTCCGCCCGACGCGAAGGCGAGCACGCAGAGCAGCAGGATCGGCGACAGCTTGAGGACCGTGCCCACGGCCAACCCGCCAACGCTGTTCTTCATTCCCGAGATCGTCAGCCCGGTCATCGCAAGTACCAGAAAAGCGAGCGCTCCGACGCGCCAGGCCGCATCGAGAAAGACCGGAAAGATCACGGCAAGGTAGGAGACCAGCACATAGAGGGTCGCAGCACGACCCGCCGCCATCGACAGCACCATGACCCATCCGACCTGGAATCCAACGAATGGCCCGAAAGCGACCTGCGTCCAGAGTTGTGGCCCGCCTGAGACGCGGAACATATTCGACAACCGAGCCGAGATCAGGATGCCGGCCGCGAACAGGACGCCAAAAATCAGGAACATCCAGGGCGCGAAATTGCCGACCTCCGCGTAAAGCAGGGCCGGTAGCGCAAAGATGCCTGCACCGATCATTCCGTTGACGCTCATCAGCGTCGCGCCAAGCTTGCCGACAACCCTTGGCGGCCTGGGTCTCTCTTCCATTTGATTTTCCCTGCGCCGCCAGACCTGACCGCACAACACTAGCATGAATTGGATGGTCTATTGCCAATCGATCTACAGGACTGGACGCCGTCCCGACTGCCGGTAATATCGCTGTATGGACATAGCCCTCCTGATCGTTGGCCTGGCGGGCCTGTGGATAGGCACTGAGTTGACGATTCGCGGGGCAGTTTCTGTCGCGCATCGTTTCGGTGTGCCCGAGTTCATCGTCGGCGTCGTCATACTGTCCATCGGCAGCGATCTTCCTGAGCTCGCGATCGCCGTCGATGCAGGCGTGAAAAACCTGGCGGGCGGAGACTATTCGGATGTTGTCGTCGGCAGCGCGCTCGGGAGTTCGCTCGGCCAGATCAGTTTCGTGCTCGGCGTTGCGGGCCTGCTTGCCTACCTGACCTTGCCCAAAGACGTGGTCTATCGCCACGGCAGCACACTGCTGGGGTCGCTGCTTCTGGTCGCGCTGTTTGGCTACGATGGTGAAGTAACACGGACGGAGGGAATTGCCTTGCTGCTCGTGTATGCAATCTACCTCGTTGCCCTTTTCAATGAGGTCAATACTTCAGAAAGCCCCGAGCAGCCGGCAGATGTCGTGGTACGAAGGTCCATGTTATATCTGATTGCCGGCCTGGTTGTCGTCGTAGTCAGTGCCGAAGTCACCGTGAAATCCGCCGTGGTCGTCGCCCACATGCTGGGTCTGAGTGACGCAGTCGTCGCGATCCTCCTGATAGGCCTCGGCAGCAGTTTGCCCGAACTCACGATATCGATAGCGGCTGTCATGAAGGGACATAATCGGATGTCAGTCGGCAACGTGATTGGCAGCAACGTCTTCGACACCCTCGTTCCTATCGGGGCGGCTGCCGTCATTGCTCCGCTGGGCTTCGACAGCGGGATGCTGCGCTACGAAGTGCCGTACCTGTTTTTTGTGACGACCCTGGTCCTGTTCTTCTTTCTCTACAGGCGCGGTATCCAGCGCTGGGAGGCGGCTGTCGTTCTCGGCTTATATTGCGTGTATGTCTTTACTCGATTGACCGGGTCGATATTCCCTTGATGCGGCCGCCGGGCGTAGCAAAGAACGGCTGCGCCGCTGCGCATGCTTGCACCTGGTTCAGCGACAGACGCGATGGCCGTTCATGCCCCCAAGGGCGCATCTCGCAGGAGAGAACCTTGCCGGGACGGGGTCGTGGCAGGTCGGAATTGCCTAACTCAGCACAGGCGGTTCTTCATCACCTGGTGAATCCTCGCCCGGTGGTTCTTCATCGGACGACGGTTGATCATCCGTGGGTTCATCATCGGCAGGCTCGAAGCCTCCTGTGCAGTCGCCCGCTGCCGGACACGCAAACTGGTCCGAGCAGGGCTCGGGGATGACGAAAAGCCCGCTGCCTGGTGGGGCACCTTGAACAGTTTCGTAGCCCTCAGGGGAGTGTTTGGCATTCATCTGGCTGCCCGATTTGATGGCAATCATCGATATGGGTCCGGGTATCGCTTTGCCTTCACGATCCACGCAGCCGACAGTTGCATCGAAGACTTCTCCACCGTCTGCGTCCGAACCGAACGTTTCATGCTTTACCCACGTGGTATCGCACCACAGCACGACATTCGACAGTCCCTTGCACGAGCAGACCCGGGCGGTGTCATCACCGATCGTGCAAGCTGCGGTAGTGGCTACGCTCTTCAAATTCGGCTTGCCGCCCTTGGCGCCCGCATCGGGCTTGCCGGCTACTACAGCAACCGGCAGTGCCAGCAATAATCCAGCGAAAATTACCACGGGTTGTTTGGCTCGGATTCCCAGTTTCATATCCAACGTCCTTGTTAGTTTGAAGCGCGCAATCAGGCGGGCAGCTTCATGTTCCTGCGTTGCATCGGTAGACGAATTACAACGAGTATCAACTTGAATCGGTCTAGGGGTTCAGTCAACCGCCAGTTAACAAAATGCGCGCTTGATGAACGATAACTGTGACGTGGTTAACATGCGTTTGCCCCACCGACTACGGATATGACAAGGATGAATGGCCAGCAACCTGAGAGCGTATCAAGGCGGCCGACATCCTGATCGTTGGAACACCGATATGTCTTGAGGAGGGCATTCCGGACGAGGGAAAAGACCGTCTTGCGTGGAATGATGGAGCCAGATTTGGATTCAGCAATCCAACAGGGAGTGTGGAGTAGCGCCTGGCTATTTTGCCTGGTCTTCGCCAAGTAACCACTTGAGCTGGTCGCCGACGCGTGCCCGCCATGCGCGTTCGCTGTGATCGGCCCCTTCATATTTGACGAACCTGTAATCCCGGCCTTCTCTCAGACCCTGTTCGCGGAACCAGGCTTTCACGGGTTCAAACCAGACTCTCACGGGTTCATGATCCTGCTCATAGGTCGAATCGAGCGTTTCGGTGCCGTAGTCGAATAAGAACCGGCCGCCCGGAATCGTATCCCCGTTTTCTATGTCGCGAACGATGAAGGGCGTGGGGTTCGCATCGCGCGGGTTCAGCCCCATATGGCCCGCAAAGTCCCGTTCGTTGAGGGCGAAGTGACTCGAGACGCAGCCGCAAGCACCGAAGACCGCGTGATGATTCTTGACGAGGTAATAGGCGAACAGGCCGCCCATCGATGATCCCATCGCAAAGGTGTTGTCCGGACCGGTCTTCGTTCGAAACTCCGCATTGATGCGCGGCATCAGCTCGTCGATCAGGAAGCGTGCGTAATCGGGTGCCTTGTGCCACGGCGAGTACTCGAGCCCGCGCTGTGCGGTACTCCAGGCGCCGACGACGATCGCGGGTTCGAAGTCGCCGCTCTCGACACCTTGCATGATCGCTTCGTCGATTCCCCAATCCACGCCCCAGCTCGCGATGCGCGGATCGAAAAGATTCTCGCCGTCGGTCATGTAGATGACCTTGTAACGCCTGTCGGGATCGTCCTCGTACCCGGGTGGCAACCAGACGACGACGTTGCGTGTTTCGGACAGGAACTCGGAATGCACATCAGGCCAGTAGATTTGAGTTCCGAGAACCCGCGATCCTGGCAGGTCGGCCATGAACGGCGCATTATCCGGCGCCTTGAACATGCCGCCGCCGACAAGGTAAACCTTTGATTCCAGTGGCTCGAGCCGCACGTGCACCGTGCCAGCGCCGTGATCGACGACGATGGCGTTCTGGGTGTCGCCATGCAGTTGCTCATCCAGCGCGTGGCGACCGGACCCGAGTCCGAGCTTGTCGACGAGTGGCTCTGGCAATTCGAGCGTGAGCTCTTGCGCATTCTCACGATCGAAATTGCTCAGGACGATCAACTGCCCGGCCTCCGACCAGCGCGCAAACGCGAACACGTTATCGCTGTTGACCGGGATTGGCGCATAGTCACCCTGCATAATTCCGCTGCGTGCACTGAACATCATGAGACGCTCGTAGAAGTCGCGCAGCGACCGCTCCTCGTCGCTGAGCGCGCCGCCGTCGAATTTTCCGCCGTTCATCCAGCGCTGGTGCGTCGGCACGCCCCAGTAGTCGAAGATCGTCGTGCGCGTGGCCGTGCCGAAGCCGGCATTGCCGTCCCCCGGTTCGCCGACCGCCTGGCCGAAGTAAATCATCGTCGGTGAGCGGCCGATCAGGGCCGACACGACCATGCCCGGCTTGCCCGCGCGTGCGTCGCCCGCGAAGGGCTCGCTCGCGATGCGCTGTTCGTCGTGGTTCTCGAGGAAATGCAGCATGTGCTGTTCGATATCGAGTACCTCGGCATGCGCGTCTGCGAGTGTCGATGCCGGCTGCTCGCCACGGATGATGGCGCGCAATGTGTCGTAGAAGCCGACTTTGTCGTACAGGTAGTCCATGCGCCCCAGTTCGATGTAGTCGCGGTACATCTCCGGGACGTAGATCTCGGATAGCAGGAATGCATCCTGGCGGCGGACCTTGATCGAGGAATTGAGGTAGCTCCAGAACTCGACCGGGACCATTTGCGCCATGTCGTAACGAAAACCGTCCACACCGCGGTCGAGCCAGAAGTGGACGATGTCGTGAAACTTCTTCCAGCTGTCGGGCACGTCCCGCTGCGCCCAGAACTCGACGATCTGCTCGTTGGACCACTGCCGCGCTTCTGCGGGCAACTCGTCGAACGCCTTGCTGCCATCGGGCCGCACGCCGAAGTTGATTTTCACGGTCTCGAACCAGTCGTCGAGTTGCGGCTGTGCCGCGCGCGCCCCGTTACCGGTCCATTTCGCGGGCGACTCCTCGAACTTGCCGTCGGCGAGCGGATGCGGCTCGCCGCCCAGGGGCTCATAGCCTGCCGGTACTGCAAAGTCTTCGCCGGGCACATAGTAGAAATTGTTGTCGCGCGCCCAGGCGACCGTGGTGTCGTCGGTTGCGCCGAAATCCGTCACGCCCGCGCGCGTCGATTCGTAGTTGCGCGCCACGTGGTTCGGCACGATGTCGATGATGACCTGCATGCCGTTCGCATGCGTACGTTCGATCAGGGCCTCGAATTCCTCGAGCCGCTTTGCCGGGTCCAGCGCGAGGTCCGGATTAACGTTGAAATAGTCCTTGACGGCGTAGGGTGAGCCCGCCCGTCCCTTGATGACATCCGGATCGTCATTGCTGATGCCGTAATCGGTGTAGTCGCGCACCAGCGCATGGTGCGGTACGCCGGTGTACCAGATGTGCGATACGCCCAGTTCGCGTATGCCCCGCAGCGCCTCGTCCGTGAAGTCGGCAAACTTGCCGACGCCATTCTCCTCGATCGTGCCCCAGGGCTTGTTCGTCGTCGTCGTGTTGCCGAACAGGCGTGTGAATACCTGGTAGACGACGGGTTTGCCGTTCATGGCGACGGGTTCGGGCTCGTTGACCTGCAACGTTGCCGCCTCGTGGTTCCAGTCGAGTTCTACCGTCAGTGTGCCGTTGTCGAGTTGTCCCTGCACGGCTTCTCCGTTGAAAGTCAGGACATCTGCCGGCGCGGTCCAGTTGTGAATGACGAGCTTGACCCTGCGAGCGTCCGGCATCCCTCGGTAGCCCTCGCTCTCGCGGGACAGGCCGATCCGCAACACGTCGCCCGACTGTTTTGCGTCGAAGTGCAGGATCTCGAATGCGCCATCCGCGAGACTCGTGCGGCTGTGGCCGTCATCCTCGTACATGCGGCCGGACGACTCGGTCACCGATGCATCGGCGTAATAGTGCAGCGTGAGGTTCTCGCTCGAGTAATCGCGCGTCGTCTGCACGACGTCGGTCATCGGCACGAACGAACCGGCCCGGACGAGTACCGGGATCGTCTCCAGCGTGACCGGGATGTCGACGAACTGGTTGCCTTCGTATTTCTTCCCGGTCCAGAAATCGAACCAGGCGCCCGGTGGCACCAGGGTCTCCACGCTCTCGGTACCGGGCTCGGTGACCGGAATGACGAAGAAGGCATCGCCCCAGAAGTAGGCGTTCTTGACGTCAACCAGCCACGGTACGGACTCAGCCTCGAAAAATACCGGACGCATCAGGGGCATGCCGGTCGTGCTGTTCTCGTACGCCAGCGGGTAGTTGTACGGCAACAGCTGATAGCGGAGGTTGATCGCCTTGCGCACGATATCTCGGGTCTCGCGGTCGTGAAACACGGGTTCGGCCGCAATGTGCTCCTGTGCATGGGGGCGGTAAACCGGCTGGAACACGCCTCGGAGTGCATGTACGCGAGACCGAACAGGCCGCCCTGCAGCGCCAGCTCGACCTGCGGCTTGAGACCGCCCCAGGAGCGGCTGACATCGCCGGTCCAGGGTACGAAACCGTAGCGCTGTGAGCCGGCGAATCCCGACCGCATCATGATCAGCGGGCGCATGTCCGGGAAACGTTCCACCTGGCGCTCGTACACCATGCGCGCCCATTCGTGGCCGTAGGCGTTGTGGATTTCGTCGGCGGTTGCGACGATGCCGGCGTCCGAAAGAAAGTGCAGGGCGTTGCCCGGATGGACCTCGGGCTCTCCGAGGTCGCCCCAGGTTGCGGCGACGCCCTGTTTGAACAGCATCTCGTACGGCTGCCAGAACCAGTCGGCCGCTTTTTCGTCGAACACGTCGATTAGTCCCGTATTCCCGAAGTAGAAATCGAAGCGCCGCGGCTCGCCGGTCGGCGTACGTGCGAGCGCATCGTTGTCCGCGGCGTCCTGCCAGCGTTTCGACGTCGTCAGGATGAACGGTTCGGTGATGGCGATGGTCTTCACGCCGTCGGCGGCAAAGTCGGCGATCATGTCCTCGGCGTTGGGCCAGGCCGCGCGGTCCCAGTCGAGGTTGCCCATGTGGCCCTTGATGTCGGGCCCGAACCAGTAGATATCGAGGATCACCGCGTCGAGCGGGATGTTCTGCTCGCGAAACAGCCCGACCACGTTACGGGTTTCTTCCTCGCTGTGATAACCGAAGCGCGAGGCGAAATTGCCGAATGCCCAGCGCGGCGGCAGCGGTTGCTTCCCGGTGACGTCGGTGTAGTTGCCGATCAGCGCAGGGTAACTGTCCCCCGCCACGACGATGTACGACGTCCGGCCGCCGACGGCCTCGAATGCGAGCACGTCGCTTTCCGTGTGGCCGATATCGAGCCACCCGCTGGCCGAGTTGTCGAACACGATCATGTACTTGTCGGTCGACATGATCGCGGGGAGGCTGTAGTACATCTGGCTCGCTTCGGTCGTGTAGCCGTAGCTTGCCTTGTTGTACAGGGGCAGCCGGTGTCCGCGGCGGTCCATGCCGAGGACGCGCTGGCCGCCGCCGAGAATCTTTTCGTCGGCGTCGAGCGCGAAGCGAAAGCCGCGCGTGGTTTCAAAGGCGAAGTAACCGTGCTCTTCAGCCACGAGCGGCTTGCCATCGCGGTAGAACGACACACGCACCGGGGACTTGCCGACGACCGCCGTCAGCCCATCGATGCTGAAGGTGATCGCATCATCGTTTTCTTCGATCGTGCTTGCGAAAGCGCCGGGTTCCCCGGCCAGCGCGAACGATGGCAGCTGGCTGACGCCGGCTTCGACATAGTGCAGCTCGAACGCCGCGTCATCGACCGCCGAAATATGCAGCTCGCCCCGGCTGCTCCCGATCGTCAGCGTATTGCCGTCTGCCGTGTGACGCGTGTATTCACCGAAGTCGGCCGCGGCCGGGCTCGCCGCGAGCAGGGCGACGAGAATCAACGCAAATCGTGTCACGGCGCGCTCCCGTGATCGATGTCGAGCAACAAGACCGAGCGCGGGCGCAGCTCGAGGGAGCCGGATATATCGACGAGCGCGTCGTCGAGGAGGTCAGTCGCACGCGTCGCACCGCGCAGCCGTTCTGCAAAGCGTTCCATGTCGATCTCGACCGCGTCTGCACCGTGATTGAAGATCACCATCACGGTGTCGTCATCGTCGTAGCGAAAATAGGCATACACGCTGCCGACGGGCGTGAACTGCATGAGGTTGCCGGCGTGGATGACCCCGGCCTGCCTGCGCCAGTTGAGCAGCTTGCGCGTAAACGCCTGTGCGGCGGCTGCCTGGCCGGACAGGCCCTCGCCTGTAAACGCATTGCTGTCATGGTCGTCCCAGCCGCCGGGGAATTCGGCGCGGATTGCTCCATGGCTGTCCGTTCCCGGGTGCGACATCTGGATCTCGGTGCCGTAGTAGATCTGCGGTATGCCGCGCATCGTGGCATAAAACACCATCGCCATGCGCCACAGGTCCGCGTCCTCGCCGACCTGCGTGAAGATGCGGCTCATGTCGTGGTTGTCCGGCATGATGACGAGGTTCATCGGCTCGGGATAAACGTAGTCGTGGCCGAGGAGTTCATACACAGGCGTCCAGACGCTGCCCCAGGACGGCTCGTCGGACGTCAGCACCTTTTGCAGCGCGATCTGCAGCGGAAAGTCGAATACGCCGGGCAGGTACGAGACATAGCCGTCCGCGTTTTTCTTGCCACGCTGCCAGTAAGAAACGACGTTGGGGCTGGCGCTCCATTCCTCGCCGACCATGTTGAACTCCGGGTACTCCTGCATGATCCGGCGCGTCCATTCGGCCATGAAATGCTTGTCCGGGTAGGGATAGGTGTCCTGGCGAATGCCTGACAGGCCAAGGTACTCGACCCACCAGATCGAGTTCTGTATGAGGTAATCGGCGAGCAACGGGTCGCGCTGGTTGAGGTCGGGCATGGATTCGACAAACCATCCGTTCGCATGCGCGGCCTTGTCGTACTCGGAGGCGTACGGGTCCTGGTTGGTCGTGCGCGCGTGGCTGGTCACCGTATGCTTTTCGGGGGAGTTGAGCCAGGTCTTCGTCGGCAGGTCGTCCATCCACCAGTGATTGCTGCCGGAATGATTGGCGATCATGTCCATGATGACGCCGATGCCTTTCGACTTCGCAGCGGCGACGAGGTCCCGGTAACTCTGGTTGCTGCCGAAGCGCGGATCGACCTTGTAGAAGTCCGTGGTCGCATAGCCATGGTAGGACCAGCGTTCCATGGCGTTCTCCAGTACCGGGTTGAGCCAGATCTGCGTAAAGCCCATGCCGGCAATATAATCGAGATGCCGGCGGATCCCCTCGATGTCTCCGCCATGGCGCCCGTAGTCATCGCCACGATCGGCCTTGTCTGCGTATCCTTCGACGTTGTCGTTCGTCGGGTCGGCATTCGCGAACCGGTCCGGTGTGACGAGATAGATTACGTCGCTCGCATCGTAGGTCCCGACGCGACCGTCTACTCGCTCCCTGAGCTCGTAAGCCAACGCGATGCGCTCGTTGGCGTGCTCGAAGACGATATCGAATTCGCCGGCCCGTGCGTCGGCGATGTCGAGGTAGACGAACAGGTAGTTCGGGCTGTCTCCATGCGCGACCCGCGAGACGGTGATACCGTCCGCAGCGACGCTGGGCGTATAGGCGGCGATGCCGTCGCCGTGCACGAGCAATTGCAGTTCGCCATGCTCGAAGCCGGCCCACCAGAACGGCGGTTCGATGCGCTCGAAATCGTCGCGGTCCGCACCGCGTGCGGCATCCGGCCAACAGGCTGCAAGAAGCAGGATCCCGACCGTCCAAAAATATACTCGGGACATGTTACCCCCCCTCAACAGGATGCCACGACTATAAGCAAATTGGCGGCATACCCGGTGATGAATACGTTTGCAGCAGGCCCGTTGAAAATCCGTCAGTTGCTACAATTGACCGAATGCCCGCCGTCCAAATCAACATGGCTTTGCGATTCTTTGTCGCTGCTGTTGCTGCGCTGCTCGTCGCGGGCTGCCTGCCGACCGTCGGCGTCCTGTCCCCGGAGCGCGGCATCGAGGTCGAAATAGGCATCGATTCGACGGGTCAGCCCGGTTATGCCGTAACGTCGCATGGCCGCGAGGTCATCGCCTGGTCGCGACTCGGCGTCGAGTTCATGAACGGCGGTGCGCCCGGAGCGCGCTATCGTGTCGGAGACGTCGAGCGAGCCAGCGTTGACGCAACGTGGGAGCAGCCCTGGGGTGAGCGCCGCATTGTTCGCGACCGGCACAACGAACTGCTGGTTAGTTTCGTCAGCGATACGGGCAATGACTTCCGCGTCCGTGTCCGCGCCTTCGATGACGGCATCGGGTTTCGCTACGAGTTCGGCGGACAGGGCGAAGCTGCGATCCGCGCGGAGCGGACCGAGTTCAATATTGCCGGCGACGGTACGGCCTGGTGGCAGCCCGCGGACGGCGAGACGCGCTACGAGCATCTCTACCGCTCGACCAGGCTCCCGGCAGTGGAGAAAGCCCACACACCTGTCACCGTGGTCCGCGACGACGGTCTCCATCTTTCCTTGCACGAAGCCGCGCTCGTCGATTATGCAGCCTACTCGCTCGAACCGACCGGGGAGGGCGGGTTTCGCGCCGTATTGCGTCCCTGGTCCGACGGCGTCGCCGTCAGGACGAGCCGGCCGTTTGTTACGCCGTGGCGCACGATTCAGATTGCGCCGGACGCCAACGGGCTGATCGATTCCGACATCGTCCTGAACCTGAATGAGCCGAACGTGCTTGACGACGTCTCGTGGATCACACCCGGCAAGTACGTCGGCATCTGGTGGGAGATGCATCTCGGGCTCAAGACCTGGGAAGCAGGCCCCCGCCATGGTGCGACGACCGAACATGCAAAACGCTACATAGACTTTGCGGCCGACAACGGCTTTTCCGGCGTGCTCGTCGAGGGCTGGAACAAGGGCTGGCACGGTCCTTTTGACTACCTGGAGGCCTACGACGATTTCGATCTCGACGGCGTGGCCGCCTATGCGCATGAGCGCGGCGTATTCCTGATCGGGCATCACGAAACCTACGGCGATGTAGCGGCTTACGAAGCCCAGATGGAAGCCGCGTTCGACGTGCTGCAGCAGGCAGGAGTGCCGCAGGTGAAGACCGGCTACGTTGCCGATGCCGGGGGGCTCAGGCGGATCGACGCGAACGGCGCGGAGACGTTCGAGTGGCACGATGGCCAGTATCATGTCGGTCACCTGCTGCGCAACGTGCAGGCCAGCGAGCCCCTGCTCAAACGCCTGCTCGAGCCGGCGCCGCTGGTGCTGCTCTTCCGCGTCCACCACGGCCACGAGCTCTCCGAGCG